>NZ_JAXGFQ010000008.1:0-136635 GCF_051020825.1 Moorella naiadis (nom. illeg.) | reverse complement strand
TTATTTCAGGAATTTAGCCGATTTTAGGGCGCAATAACCCTTGACAAGCTGATATTTTCTTTATGCAACGCTAGTGAGCGCAGGAGAATCTTAGAGTTGCTAAAGTAAAATTTGATGCCGGAATGGCGACCAAGGCTGATATAGTGGCTGCCGAAATGGCCGTATCCCAGGCCCAACTTAATTTAGATAGTCTTATCCGCCAGCATGCTTATATGAAATTGGCCTTTGAAAAGCCATGGGCAGCCTCCGGTAGCAGCGGCAGCAGCACGGCCACTGGCCAGGGCCAGGGTAATGCCAAATAAAAACCCTATAAGATAAGCCTCAGGTATTTTTCGCGCCAATGTCACCCTGGTCGGCTGTTGGGCCCACGCCAGGCGCAAGTTCGACGAAGCCCTCAAAGCCCTGCCGGAGGCGAAACGGACCGCAGCTGTAGCTGCCCGGGAAGGGCTGGAGTTCTGTAACCAGCTCTTTGCCATCGAGCGCGACTTGAAAGATAAAACCCCGGAGGAACGATATCAACTTCGCCAGGTGCGCAGCAAACCCCTGCTGGACACCTTTTTGGCTTGGCTTAAAAAACAGAAAGCCCAGGTGCTGCCCAAAAGCGCCTTCGGCCAGGCGATTAACTACTGCCTGGGCCAGTGGGATAAACTTAGCGCCTTTTTGCAAGACGGGCGTTTGGAGCTCGATAATAACCGCAGCGAACGCTCCATCAAGCCCTTCGTCATTGGCCGTAAGAACTGGTTGTTTGCCAATACGCCGCGGGGTGCTAAAGCCAGCGCCATCACCTACAGCATCATAGAGACAGCCAAGGAAAACGGGTTGAACCCCCTCCAGTACCTAGGTTATCTCTTTGAAAGACTTCCCAATCTGGATACTGGCGATAAAAATGCCTTGGATGAGCTGCTACCGTGGTCCACTTCTTTGCCTCAATTTTGCCGGGTTAATAATTAAGTTAATTTGAGCCCTCACCTAAGTTGCAAGGTGGGGTTTATTTTACGATTACAGTGCTATTATCCAAAATAACATTGCCAGAGAGCTCCAGTAAAGGAAACAGGGGTTATCCCGGTAAATAAGACCGGAATAATCCTTTTTTATTGGGGAGAAGCATAGGTTTTTTCGGGTAAGGGTTCATTATTGCTTAACAGGATACAGGTGAACATGTTACTAAAAAGGGTCTTATTATAATTGAGCTAATTACTCCTTGACAACTACTTATTTTAACCTTAAGATTAAACTAGAGGTGAAGCTTATGGAAGAAATCCTTGGCGTTGAAGAGGCAAGGCGAAAATTAGGCAGGCTGGTTACCAAGGTGGCGCAAAATAGGGAACCGGTGATTATAATTCATAAAGCTAAAGAAAAAGCGGTCTTGTTGAGCTACGAAGAATATAAGCAACTACAAAATATATCAGCAGCCAATGCTAAACAAACAGTAATTCAGGCCTTACAAAATATCCAGGAAGCGGTCAAAAAAGAGAACCTGGAACAGGATGTTATCGAGGCGGCAATCCATGAGGTACGTTCCCGGTGAAAAAGATTGTTTTTGATACTAACGTTTTGGTATCAGCCATCGGCTGGAAGGGTCCACCCCATAGGCTTTTAGAAGCCTGCCTGCACGGCAAGTTAAAATTTTATATCAGTCCTGCCTTGCTGGATGAATTGAGTGAAGTGCTAGCCCGGCCAAAACTTAGCGTTATTGCCGGGCATCCCGACCTGCCGGTTATCCTTACCTGGTTATCTACATCAGAGCATATAGTCATCCCTAATTTCGAACCATGTGTTATAGCCAGAGACCCTGATGATAATAAAGTCCTGGCCTGTGCTATTGCGGCTAAAGCCGATGCCGTTATTTCCGGAGACGAGCATTTACTAGATCTCCAAGTTCATGAGGGGATAAGTATTCTAAGGGCCGAAGCGGCGTGTAAGATGTGGAATATTTAATCCTTCCAGGCTTTAATCAGGGGCGGGAGTGATGGGGGCGCCGCCAGGGAAGTCGCTCTGTAGCTGTAGTTGCGTTATTTTGCAGCTCCGGGATGCTCGATCCGCGTAGCAAGCTAATTCTCCTCCCCCAGCAGGTAGTCGACGAACTGCCTGGCGGTGCGGCCGGAGGCTCCGTTCTGGTAGAGGGCCCACTGCAGGGCGCGGCGGCGCAGTTCGGCGGCCTCCATTTCCAGGCCCGCCTTACGGGCGAGTTCGCGGACGATGGTCAGGTATTCCTCCTGGTCGGGGCTGGGGAAGATGACGGTGAGGCCGAAGCGCTCCGCCAGGGAGAGCTTCTCCTGGACGGTATCCTGGAGGCGCACCTCGCCCCCGGCGGGGTTAAAGGTGCGGTCGGCGAAGGACTCCTTCACCAGGTGGCGGCGGTTGGAGGTGGCGTAGACCAGGACGTTGGCCGGCCGCACCTGGAGGCTGCCCTCCAGCAAACCCTTCAGCTCCTTATACTCCACCTCGTCCTCTTCAAAGGAGAGGTCGTCGATGAAAATGATGAATTTCTGCGGCCGGGGGGTAAGGGTTTTTAAAATCTCCTGGTAGTCGCTTAAGTACCGTTTGGGCAGTTCGATGAGGCGCAGGCCCCGGTCGCCGTAAGCGTTCAGCAGGGCCTTGACCGTCGAGGATTTGCCCGTGCCCCGGGCGCCGTAAAGGAGGACGTTGACGGCCGGCAGGCCGCGCAGGAACCTCTCGGTATTGTGGACAACCTGGCTGCGCGCGTCTTCGTAGCCGATCAGGTCTGCCAGGGTGATGGGGTCGGGATCGGCTATGCCGGCCAACCGGCCGCCCTGGGGGCCGTGTTCCCAGCGGAAGGCCCGGTAAGTACCGTAAAGGCCGGCACCATAGGTGCGGTAGTATGCCGCTAGGAACTCCAGGCCCTCCTGACCCCAGTCGGCGGTGGCCAGGAACTGCTCCTTTACCTGGCGGCGGGCGGCGGCCGCCGGCTGGAGGGCGTTCTTTGTCGACCCCGGGACAGCACCGGTTTCGTCTTTTAATTCCTGGCTGAGGGGCGTGGGGAGAAGATCGGGGTCGAGGGGTTGGAACCGGGTCCAGTCGGGGATGGTGCCGGCAGCCCTCCCGGAGGTATCTCCGAGTTGTTCCAGGGCGGCGCGGGCGGCTTGATAGGCAGCCGGGGCCAGCCCGGCCAGGGCTTGCAGGGAAGTCAGGTCCTGGCGGACGGCTGCCTGCAGGGCGGCGCCCATGGTACCGGCCCCTCGCTGTTCGGCCTTCAGGGTAAAGGTGTTTTCTGCGGCGATAAGGCAGTCGAGGAGGTAGTTCTGCCAGGGGTCGCCGGTGAGGGGCTCCCGGCTGAGCTCAGTCGCCGCCGCCAGCAGGCTGAAGAAGCGCCGGCAGGCGGCGTCCAGTTCCTGCCTGCCTGGTTCCGGAGAACCTAAAAGCCGGCAGACTTCGAGGAAGGCGGCTACCACCGGGTCGGCGGCTAGATCGCGGTAAATGAGCAGGCTGGTATTTTGGCAGTATATTTGGGCGAAGACGGCGGGATCAATCATTGCTCCAAAGCCTCCCGGATTATGTGTAGGTATGTTGCTATTGTTAAATATTAGACTACATCCGGCGCTGAAAAACAAGGGGGCATTAAGATCAATATTGCTTGACTGCGCCGTTAATGAATATTGACAGATACCCCGGCGGGTGTTATTATTTTAACTGTTGTTATTTCGAATCCGAATTATCCGGTCCCAAATAAGCCGTTGACCGAAGGGTAAAGCAGGTGACACGAGTGCAGGAATTGCAGTTGTTAGAGCTGTTAAGCCGCGTCCACCGGCGGCTGGTGCGGCATCTGGCGCCCCTCTTCCAGGCCGAGGGGCTTTCGGCTACGGAAATGCACGTCCTCTGGAAGGTGAATAGACGGGGGGCTTTGCGGGCCACGGAGCTGGCCGGGGATATCGGCATTCCCCCCAGCACCTTCACCGGCATCTTTGATCGACTGGTGGCCCGGGGCCTCCTGGAGCGGGTGCCGGACCCGGACGACCGCCGCAGTGTCCTGGTACGGGGCACGCCGGCTTTACAGGAATTTATCGTCCGTTTGACCGTCGCGGTGGAGAATGAATTGCGGGGCCTTTTCAACGCCTTGCCCGGTGGCTGCCGGGAGCGCCTGCTGGCCGACCTGAAGCTGCTTCAGGATTACCTGGAGGGGGAAGAGGGTGAAGGTCATGGGCGTTAACCGGGGGGACACCGGGGCGAGACAGCCCTGCTCTGCCGGGGATAAAAGCCCGACAGCACCCACCCAGCCGCCCAACGGCGGGAGCGGTCAGGTTTCCTGGACCGTGCCGGTCCTGGTAGCCCTCATCGGCGCCTTTATGGCCATCCTGGATTCCAGCATCGTCAACGTGGCGCTGCCGACCATGATGCGCGTTTTCAACACCGATACCGCCACCATCGAGTGGGTGGTCACTATTTACATGCTGGCCCTGGGGGTGGTGGTGCCCTTAAGCGGCTGGCTGGGCGACCGCTTGGGCTTTAAGCTGCTTTATCTCCTGTCATTGGGCGTTTTTACCCTGGGCTCGCTTTTGTGCACCATCAGTTGGAACGTCGATTCCATGATCGCGGCGCGGGTGATCCAGGCCCTGGGCGGGGGGATGATTATGCCTACCACCATGGCCATCATTTACCGCCTGGTGCCCCGGGAAAAACAGGGCAGCGCTATGGGCTTTTTCGGCATGGCTATGATTGTCGCCCCGGCCATCGGCCCTACCTTGGGAGGTTACCTGGTGGAGTACGTGGACTGGCGCTGGATTTTCACTATCAACCTGCCGGTGGGGGTCCTGGGGGTTATCCTTTCCTGGTTTTACCTGCCGGCCTTTGAACGCCGTGAGGCCGGCCGCCTGGACACCGGCGGCGCCGTGACGGCCGCCGTGGGGCTTTTCTGCCTGCTGCTGGCCTTGAGCAAGGGCGGCGACTGGGGCTGGTCTTCTGAACCAATCGTGCTGCTTTTTTACACCAGCGCGGTTTCCCTGGGCCTGTTTGTCTACCTGGAGCTGACCCAGGAAAACCCCCTCTTGGACTTGCGCGTTTTTCGCTATACCACCTTTGCCCTGGGGAACGTCATCGTCGTCGTCACCTCCATCGGGCTTTTTGCCGGAGTTTTTTATATCTCCTTTTTCCTCCAGGTTGCCCGGGGCCTGGGGGCTATGGAGACGGGGCTGATTACCATGCCGGGGGCATTGGCCTCCGGGCTGATGATGCCCCTGACCGGCTGGCTTTACGACCGGCTGGGGCCGCGGCCGCTGGCGGTGGCCGGCATGCTCTGGCTGGGCTGGACTACTTATATTTTCCATCATATAGATGTTGTTACGCCGACCAGCACCCTTTACCTGTGGATGATCCTGCGCGGACTTGGCATGTCCCTGGCCATGATGCCGGCCCAAACGGCTGCCCTGGCAGTCGTTCCTACCGAACTGGTAGGGCGCGCGTCGGCCATTACCAACATCATCAACCGGGTATCCGCCTCCTTCGGCATTGCCGTCCTGACGACCGTCCTCAACAACCGCAGCGCCATGCACGCCACCCACCTGGCCGACGGGATCACGGCGGCCGGCCCGGCAGCGAGCGAGTTTTTTCACCAGGCCGGCCTGCTGTTGGGGGTCGGGTCGGCGGGAGACCAGGCCAGGGCTGTGGCGCTCGCCTACCTGCAGGGGATTATCGCCAGGACGGCTTTTGTCCGGGCTATTGACGACGTTTTTATCGTCGCCGCCCTGATTATCCTGGTAGGTCTGCTGCCGGCCTTTTTCCTGCAAAAAGGTTCGGGAGCCGCCAGGGGCACCTTCGGCGGCGAGTGACGGCAAAGTGCGGCCAGGAGGATTTTATGTTGCCGGGAGCTGTTTTTTAGGGCAACCTTGCCCGGCAGGCGCGGTCAGCCGCGCGTGAACGACACGAGCAGGGAGGAGTAGAAACAATGAAAAGACGATTGGTCATCACGCTGGTACTTTTGTTAGCCGTGGCTGGCGTGGCGGGCATCGCCTATTATTACCATTACCAGGGAGTTAATTTTGCCAGCACCGACGACGCCCGGGTGGCGGCCGATACGGTGACGGTCAGCCCGGAGATCCCCGGCAAACTGCTTTCCTGGCAGGTCCAGGAAGGGGATAACGTCAAAGCCGGCCAGGTCCTGGGCCGCCAGGACCTGGCCGCTTCCCTGACCTCCAGCGCCGTCAATCCCCAGGCCCTGGGGGCGGCGGCCGGGGTCATGGCCCAGAAGGCGGAGATCAAAGCCCCCATCGACGGCCAGGTGATCCAGTCCAAGGCTTTGGTGGGGGAGATGGCCGCCCCGGGGATGCCCCTGGCCATCATCGCCGACACGGGCCACCTGTATATTAGCGCCAATATTAAAGAGACGGTTATTGAAAAGGTCAGGGCCGGCCAGGTGGTGGATGTTAGTATTGATGCCTTCCCGGGCCGGAACTTCAGCGGCCGGGTGGCCAATATCGGCCGGGCGACGACCTCGGTCTTTTCCCTGCTGCCGGCCCAGAACACCGGCGGTAATTATACCAAGGTGACCCAGGTCATACCGGTGAAGATCCAGCTCTTAAACGCCGGCGATGCCAAGTTGATGCCGGGGATGAACGCCACGGTGCGGATTCATATTAAGTAAAGCCATTTCGGAGGGGAGCAAGCCATGAAGGCAAGGGGAAAGAGGGTTCTGACCCTGCTGCTTACAGGTTTCCTGGCCATGGGCGCTGCCGGCTGCGGCGCCCGGGCCGGGGCCGGCGAACAGGTGGCTGTCCAGGTGATGGCCGCCGGCCAGGGTCAGGTAACGACGACGGTAGAAATAGCCGGCGCCCTGGTGCCGGCGCGGACGGCCAATGTGATCAGTAAGTTGGCGGGCCAGGTGACGGCCGTCAAGGCTGATGTCGGCGATCATGTCCAGGCGGGTCAGCTCCTGGTGACCGTTGATACTAAAGAGCTCCAGGCCCAGCTCAACCAGGCCGAGGCTGCCGTCCGGGGCGTCCGGGACCAGGCGGAACAGGCGCAAATCGGGATGGAGACGGCGCAGATTAATATCGCCAATGCCCGGGTCGGCCTGGATGCCGCCCAGAAGTATTATGACCGGATCAAAGCCCTGGTGGATGCCGGCGCAGCGTCCCAGAGCCAACTGGACGACGCCCGGACCAAGCTGGATCAGGCCCAAAACGGTTACCAGGCGGCCCAGAAACAGTTTGAGGCGGCCCAGAAGCAGTATGCCATCGCCACCGGCTCCGGCCTGGCCCAAGCCGAGGCAGCGGCCAACACCATTAAAGTTACTATGAGTAACGCCGACATAACCAGTCCCCTCAGCGGTGTTGTCACCAATCGTAACATAAACCCCGGCGAGATGGCCGCGCCGACCAGCCCCCTGCCCCTGCTGACCATCGCCGATACCTCCACCCTGAAGCTCCAGGGGACAGTCGGCCAGGAGGCAGTACCCCTGCTGGCCGCCGGGCAAAAGGTGGCGGTCACCCTGGACGCCCTACCGGGCCGGGAGTTTACCGGCACCTTGACCCAGGTGGGCCCGGTGGCGGCGGCCGCCGGCCAGCGCTTTCCGGTGGAGATCAGCCTGCCCAACCCCGGTGACCTCAAGGCTGGTATGACGGCCCGGGCCGTCTTTAAGTTGACCGGCGCCCCGGGCATCGTCGTCCCGGTGGCGGCCGTCCGCACGGACAACGGCCAGGACTATGTCTTCGTGGTCAAAAACGGCACGGTGGAACGGCGGCCGGTAACCCTGGGTTTGCGAAACGACCGGCAGGTGATGGTCCTCCAGGGGCTCCAGGCCGGGGAACAGGTGGCCGTCACCAACGTCGCTGTGCTGCAGGATAAGATGGCGGTAACAGTGGAGCCCCCCAGGGTAAACAACGCTCTGGCGCCACCGGCGGCGTAAGCTTTAGCGAAACCGGAAGCCTTTTTGCTTGACCGGGATATATAAATTTTAGGGCCTTCATTATGCCAACGAAGGTTATATGCCATTTCGCCGCCGGCTTCACTCGCCCCGCAAATCTGCAGGTAAGTTTTTGGCAGCCCCTTGCGGTCACCCGTGCTGCAGGGGGCTACCTTTTCTTGACAAATAGCAGCCGGAACTTTAAGATAAGTACAGAAAGATAGTGCGGCAGCTCATCGTGGTCGGCCCTTGGCGGCCGCCGTTGTTTACGAGCGGATTTACCGGTAAGAGTTGAAGGTTATTTCTGGCAGCGGCTTCCCGGCTCCATAGTAAAAATACTGGCAGTTGCGGAGGCGATACTATTGCAGGCGCAGGAATTCGACCGCCTCCAGAGGTTGCTCAACCAGCAGCATGCCTGCGCATTAGAACGGCGACGGCAACTGGCCTGGCAAAAAGCCAGGGAGGTAGCCGCCTTTTTACGCGCTAATTATGGTGTGCAGCAGGTTATCCTGTATGGTTCCCTGGCCCGGGGTGATTTTCAGGAAGCCTCCGATATCGACCTTTATGTCACCGGTTTTACAGGCCCCTACTGGCAGATGCTGGCTCGAGCTGGGCGCCTGGCTGCTCCCTTTGATATTAGCATTGTGTGTGCGGAGGATGCCCTGCCCTCTTTACAAAAAGAAATAGCCCGGGAAGGGGTGGCAATATGATCCCGGAAAAATACCTTCTGCTGGAAGCCCGTATTAGTAAAGAAGTAGCTAACCTGGAAAGGCTGGAAAGGGAATTAGCGCGGTACAACTTATTCCCCAAGATTCAAGCCGATTCCCTGGGGGGCTTCAGCCTCACCGACGAAGCGTCCCTGCGAATAGTCGGCTCGATCTTACATGATTATTATACGGCGATAGAAAAGATTTTTAGAATTGTAGCGCGGGATATCGACTGCTCTGTCCCTGCCGGCGAACAATGGCATAAAGAATTACTGGATCAGATGACCCTGGAAGTACCAGGCTTACGCCCGGCCTTACTGGACGGGAAGACAGCTAAGAATCTGGATGAGTTCCGGGCCTTCAGGCACGTTTTCCGTAACATTTATGGCTTCAGCCTGGACCCGGATAAAATCCACCAGCTGCTAGAGGGCTTGCCTGGGCTGGCCGGTGACTTTAAAAAGGACATCCATTTTTTTATCCTGAGAATGCGCCACCTTCTCGGGTTGGCTGCAGATGGCCCAATTTCATGATATTATTGTCCATGATTATACGCGCCTTGACACGGGGAGTTATAGGCGTGATTTGGACGATGGGAAACATTTTATGTTAAGCATAAAGAGTGGATGGGAATTAGTTAATGGTAAAGCGTTTGCTCTTGTTTTTTATAATCCTGGGTCTTATGTTAACTCTCCGGGGTACGGGGAGCCGCCCGGAGGGCTGGCCCCTGGTGGCGCCGGCGGCCTGGGCGGATATCGCCGTCTACGGCGGCGGCCTGGCCGGGTGCGCGGCAGCCTGGAAGGCGGCGGCCACGGCACCGGATAAGCAGGTGGTCCTGGTAGTCCCCTACCCTGAGGGCGAGTACGGCGGTCTGGCCACCGTGGGCGGCCAGAATTTCTGGGACCTGCGCTACTGGAACCGGGACGGCAGGCTCGCCCAGGGGGGCTCCTTTGCCCACTGGCTGGCGGCTACCGGGCCCTTTTACCGGCCTGCCGACCTGGTGGCGCAAATCGCCGCCGACCTGGGCCGGCTACCCAATCTGCAGACTTACTGGGCCATGGATATCACAGCCCTCCAGAAGGACCGGCGGGGCCGGCTGCGCGCCCTGGCCTTGCGGGACTTGCAGCGGGATGCTGCCGGGAGCGTTGTTTGGGGCCGGGGCCGCCGCATCCTAACGGCGTCAATATTTGTCGACGCCTCGGAAGACGGGCGGCTCAGTCGTTTAAGTGCCGCCGGGGTGACGGTGGGGCGAGCCGACTGGTTGGGGGAGTTTTTGACGCCGGATTATGTTAAGCCGAACCAGCAGGGAACCGGCTGGCCGAGGGAGCTGTCAGCAGAACGCCAGGCGGCCGCCGTCATGCCGGCGCAAGGCGAGGCCGCCGGGGCCGGGCTGAACTTACGACCCCGCCAGCAGGCGGCGACTTTGATGTTTAAGGTCCAGGGCGTCCGGCCCGGCAATTACCCGGATATGGTTTTTAACCGGGAAAAGGGGATCTGGGGTGCTTACGGTGGCCGAGAAGTTTACATAAACGACCCGGTGGTTACCGGGTTTAATGATAGATACGGCCCCCGGGGTTTTGCTTTAAAGCCCCTTAACGCCGCCCAGGACGGGCCTGGCAGCCGGGAGTGGTGGGTCAACGCCCTCCTGATCTTTAACGTCGACGGCCGCGCCAACGGCCGCGACCGCTGGCACGATGCCTATCCCCGGGATACGGCGCCGGGAGCCCTGGATACAGATACGGCCTGGCAGGAGGCCCGGGAGGTGCTGGCCACTCCCGATTTGCTCCAGGCCCTGCGGCGCTTTGACGGTTTTCAGGCGGCGGAACTGGTGCGGGATGCCGGGGGGCGTCCGGTCACCGCCGGGACGCTTTATCTGCGGGAAACGGTGCATACAGTGATAGATCCCCGGGAAGCTGGGCCGGGGACGGAGAACAGCAACTACGCCCTGACTACGGCGGCCAGCCATCACGCCGGGGTTGGTCCCCGGGATGGCGAGGACCTTGCGAATTATGTAAACCGTATCGGCCTGGGCTTCTACTGGCAGGATGTCAATGCCTACCGGTTCAGTGACCTTAAAGGCGGCGACGGTCGTTATCGCTGGCCGGTGACGCCCTATCTCCGGCCCGACTTCCCCCGGACGACGCCGGGAGCGGCTTCTCGGCCCGCCAACCCGGTCTATATCCCCTTTAACGTCCTCCTGAGCCGGACAGTGCCCAACCTGCTGATCCCCGGCTATGCCGCCGGCATCTCCTCCCTGGCCTGGGCCGAACTGCGGGTGCTGCCCAATCAATGCGTCCTGGGGGATTCCGCCGGGGTGGCGGCGGCCTACGCCGCCTCCCAGGGGCGCGATCCGGGTACCTTCACCGACGTCGACGTGGCGGCCGTGCGGGGTATTCTGGTGCAGCGTTTCGGTGCCCGGGTGGATAAGTGACCCGGCAACGCGACGGGGCTGCAACTACTGTGATTTTGTTTTTTCCGGCAACCAGATAATGTGATCCTGTTCGCTGACTTTATGGAATTCCGGGTCACCGGTAACTATTTCACTATCAGTCTGGACCCCGAGGGCCAGGGTAAAACAATCGGCATAGGCAATAGAATATTGGGCTTTATACTTAGCTGCGGTGAGGGCAAATTCTTTATTTACAGTGATAACTTCTATGGGCAACGTTTCCAGCAGGGCCATCGTTTCGTTTAATTTTTTTGTCCCGGCGGTTCTGGCGATAATATAAGCAATTTCACCAAGGTTAACAGCACTTATTAAGATTTGCGCCGCCTCATCCTGAGCCTCATTGATCATAGCCTCAATTTGATCGGCCCCTGGCTCATTTTGCAAATAAGCCAGGAGGGCATAACTGTCAAAAACGTATTTCTTCATGTTTTACCTCTTCTTTTCGCTGGGCTAGGAGGGTTTCTACCAGCGGATAACCCCGAAGTAGTCCTTTGCCTGAGGCAATGGGATCTGGCGGGACTGGAGTAAGGAATAAGCTACCGTCTCTTTCAGCAAACACTACTTTTGCCCCGGGGCTAATATTATAGCGCTGGCGCAGCTCTTTGGGTATAACTACCCAACCTTTACGGGATATGCGGGCAACATGGGACATATAACCCACCCCTTGTTATACTATTTATTAGATAGTATAACGTTAAAAATATAAAGTTGCAAGATGAAATAAGGGGGTATCTACCTATGCCGGCGAATCTGGCATCTATCCGCGAGCGAGCCCGGGTGCTGCTGCAGGGGATCTGCCACGTCTGCCCGGTGTGTGACGGGCGGCGTTGCCCGACGGGGGTGCCGGGGATGGGAGGCATTGGTACCGGGGCGGCCTTCCGCAATAATATCGCCGCCCTGGCCGCCTACCAGGTGAACCTGCGGGTCCTTCACGACCGTAAGGACCAGAACCTGGGTCTCCGGCTTTTCGGCCAGAAATTGGCCTTTCCCATTCTGGGGGCCGCCGTGGCCGGGGCCCGGGTAAACTTCCAGGGTCGCCTGGCCGAGGCCGAACTGGCCCGGGCCTTTGTCCAGGGGGCGGCCGAGGCCGGTAGCCTCGCCTGCACCGGTGACGGTCCCGTCCCAGAACTCATTGACGCCGGTTTACAGGCCATCGCCGGGGCCGGCGGGCGGGGTATCCCGGTAATCAAACCCCGGGAAGATACGGAGATCATCAACCTCATCCGCCGGGCTGAAGCAGCTGGTGCCCCCGCCGTGGCCATTGATGTCGACGCTGCCGGCCTGGTGAATATGACCCGGGCGGGGCAGCTGGTAGAGCCGAAAACAGTGGCCCAGATTGCCGGCCTGGCGCGAGGGACCTCCCTGCCCCTCATCCTGAAGGGCATTATGACCGTGGCCGACGCCCGGGCCGCTGTGGACGGCGGGGCGGCGGCCATCGTCGTCTCCAACCACGGCGGCCGCGCCCTGGATCACACCCCGGGGACGGCGGCGGTATTGCCGGCGATTGCGGCGGCGGTGGGAGAAAAGCTAATCGTCCTGGCGGACGGCGGCGTACGTTCCGGGGTGGACGTCCTGAAGATGCTGGCTCTAGGCGCCCGGGCGGTCCTGGTGGGCCGGCCCCTGGCCATCGCCGCCCTGGGGGGCGGTCCGGCCGGGGTCAAGCTCCAGCTAGAGGCCCTGGCCGACGACCTGGCCGTGGCCATGCGCCTGACCGGCTGCGGCGACCTGGGGGATATAGGGCCGCAGGTGTTGTGCGGCCAGTATCTGGATTTTGTTCGCTCCAAGCTAAGCACTCTGGCAAAATAATTACCTGGCGGGGATGAGGATTTAGTGATATAATTTCAATGTATTGCTAGCGGGGAGGTACGGAGCAATGTGTCAATGTAGCGATAATGGTGCGAACATTAAGGAAGTCGCCCGGGAGAAAGCCCTGGCGGAGGCCATGGAACGTTACGCCGGCACCAAGGGTTCCTTGATCCCCCTTCTCCAGGAGGCCCAGGAGATCTACGGCTACCTGCCGGGGGAAGTCATGCGGCAGATTGCCGCCAGGCTGGGGATCCCTTTCAGCAAGGTTTACGGGGTGGCTACCTTTTATACCCAGTTCCACCTGCAGCCGCGCGGGCGCAATATCATCCGCGTCTGCCAGGGGACGGCCTGCCACGTCCGCGGGGCGGCCCGGGTTCTGGAGACGTTGACCTCCTACCTGGGCATCGGCAAGAATGAGACAACCCCTGACGGTAGTTTTACATTGGAGACGGTGGCCTGCCTGGGCTCCTGCGGCCTGGCCCCGGTGATGATGATTAATGAGGAGACCTACGGGCGCCTGACACCGGAGAAGATCCGGGCGATTTTAGATAGTTACCGGGACCAGGAGCCTGCAGCCGTAGGGCTCTAAATCACAGGACAACCCCGGTTGCTGACAGGGGGATTGCCAGCATCTTCCCTATTGTTACCGCATCCTTACTTTATCTTCACTGGGTTATTCCTGCTGCGCCGGCAAGTTTACATGCCGTCTGCGGTAGAGGGAATGAACGTTCCTAACCCTGGTCAGAGAGGTGAAACTAAATTGCAGGATTTGCAGGAATGGCGGCAAGTTTTGCAGCAACAAAATCATCCCGTGGACAGGCCGGCCCTTACGGTGGGCATGAGCACCTGCGGCCAGGCGGCCGGCGGGGCGAAGGTCATGGCCGCCCTGGAGGCAGAGGTCGAGCGGCTCGGTTTGCAGGTCGCTTTGGGAGCGACGAGCTGTATCGGCATGTGTTACGCCGAGCCCATCGTCGAAGTAGCCCTGCCGGGAAAACCACGGGTTTTTTACGGTGATGTGACCCCGGAACGGGTGGGTAAGCTGGTGGAAAGCCACGTCCGGCAGGGAGAACCGGTGCGGGAGTGGGCTCTCATCCAGTTACCCGGCGGCGCGGCGCCCTATGAGGGTATCCCGGTTATGCCGGCCAGCCCCTACTACAGCCGCCAGGTGCGGGTGGTGACCTCCCGCCTGGGCCTGACCGACCCGGAAAACCTGGCGGAATATGTCGCTACCGGGGGCTATGCGGCCCTGGAGAAGGTCTTAGAGCAGATGAGCCCGGAGCAGGTCATTGAAGAGATCAAGACCTCGGGCCTGCGCGGCCGGGGCGGGGCGGGCTTCCCCACGGGCCTTAAGTGGGGCTTTACCCGCAGCGCGCCGGGGGATAAAAAATACGTTGTTTGCAACGCCGACGAGGGTGACCCGGGCGCTTTCATGGACCGCAGTGTCCTGGAAGGCGACCCCTTTAGCGTTATCGAGGGTATGACCATCGCCGCTTATGCCATCGGCGCCGATGAAGGCTATATCTATTGCCGCGCCGAATACCCCCTGGCCATTAAGCGTTTAAAAATGGCGATCGCCGCAGCCGAGGAAAAGGGCCTGTTGGGCCGGCATATCCTGGGGACGAGCTTTAGTTTTGACCTGCACATTAAGGCCGGCGCCGGCGCCTTTGTCTGCGGCGAGGAGACGGCTTTGCTCGCTTCAATCGAGGGCCGGCGGGGTATGCCCCGGGTGCGGCCGCCCTTCCCGGCCCAGCAGGGGCTTTGGGGTAAGCCGACCAATATCAATAATGTCGAAACCTACGCCAACGTTCCTTTTATTATTAAAAACGGCGGCCGGTGGTTCGCCGCCATGGGCACGGAGAAGAGCAAGGGAACGAAGGTTTTCTGCCTGACGGGTAAAGTGAAAAAGACCGGGCTGATTGAGGTGCCCATGGGCATCACCTTGCGGGAGATTATCTTCGATATTGCCGGCGGCATCCAGGATGATAAGCAGTTTAAGGCCGTGCAAATCGGCGGCCCGTCGGGGGGCTGCCTGCCGGAAGATAAACTCGATCTGCCGGTGGACTATGACTCCCTTACCCGGGCCGGGGCCATCATGGGCTCCGGCGGCATGGTGGTCATGGACGAGAACACCTGTATGGTGGATGTGGCCCGCTTTTTCTTGAACTTTACGCAAACGGAGTCCTGCGGCAAGTGTACCCCTTGCCGGGAAGGTACCAAGCGCATGCTGGAGATCCTCACCCGCATCTGCGAGGGTAAGGGCGTCATGGAGGACCTGGACACCCTGGAGCAACTGGCTCATGTGGTTAAGAATACGGCCCTTTGCGGCCTGGGGCAGACCTGCCCCAACCCCGTTCTTTCTACCTTGCAGAACTTCCGCCACGAATACGAAGCCCACATTAAAGATAAGCGCTGTCCGGCCCATGTTTGTCAAGCTTTGCTGATCTACACCATTGATCCGGAAAAATGCACCGGCTGCGGCGCCTGTGCCCGCGCCTGCCCGGCCGGGGCCATCAGTGGGGAGAAAAAGCAACCCCACCGCATTGATCCCGATCTGTGCATCAAGTGCGGCGCGTGTATGGAGAAGTGTAAATTCGGGGCCATAGCCAGGCTGTAAGCGGGGGGCTCCTGAGCAGATTCCGGGCCACCATAAGGAAAACCGGCGGGCAAATCACGAGGGCGACTTGGTGCGAGGCCGCAGGCTTAAGTTTTGGCCGCGCCCGCAGCCGGCCGAGTTCGACACAAGTATAAGGGCGATAAGTGGCGCCCGCAGGGAACCTGCCTCACCCCAGCAGCAGGATGATATAAAAACATTTTTAGTAAAAGACAATTCCTACATCTATTCAGGGGGGAAATATATGGCTGACGTTACCTTGACGATAGATGGCCGGCAAGTAACTGTGTCCGCCGGGACTACAGTCCTCAAGGCCGCCAGGGAGAATGGTATCTTTATCCCCACCCTTTGCCAGGATGAGCACCTTTCGCCCTGGGGGGGCTGCCGGCTGTGCGTGGTGGAGATCGAGGGTATGCGCGGTTTGCCGGCTTCCTGCGTTACCGCGGTTACCGAAGGCATGGTGGTGCAGACGGCGTCGCCGGCGGTCCTGGAAGCCCGCCGGATGTTGCTGGAACTGCTCCTGGCCAACCATCCCCAGGATTGCCTCACCTGCAGCAAAAACGGCGCCTGCAGCCTGCAGGACTACGCCTACTACTACGGCGTACGGGGGGACAAGTTTCACGGGGAAAAACACGCTTACCCCATCGAGGATGACAACCCCTTTATCGTCCGCGACTTGAACAAGTGCGTCCTGTGCGGCAAGTGCATCCGCGTCTGCGACGAGGTCCAGGTCAATAACGCTATCAACTTTGCCCACCGCGGCTTTAACACCCGGGTCACCCCGGCGATGGATTTAACTTTGAAGCAGTCGGAGGCCTGTGTCTTCTGCGGTAACTGCGTCCAGGTTTGCCCGGTGGGCGCCCTGACGGAGAAGGCCGGACTGTGGCAGGGCCGTGAGTGGGAGCTTACTAAAGTACGGACCACCTGTACCTTCTGCGGCGTGGGCTGCAACCTGGAGGTCAGCGTCAAGGACGATCATGTGGTGCGCGTCCGGGGCTATGACAACCCCCTGGTGAACAGCGGCTGGACCTGCGTCAAGGGCCGTTTCGGCAACGACTTCGCCGAGAACCCGGAGCGGGTCCTCCGGCCCCTCATCCGGGTGGGCGAGCGGGGTGAGGGCCGTTTCCGGGAGGCCACCTGGGACGAGGCCCTGGATTACACCGCCCGGCGCCTGACGGCGATCAAGGAGCAGTACGGCAGCCGGGCCATCGCCGCCTTAAGTTCGGCCCGCTGCACCAATGAAGATAACTACCTCATGCAGAAGTTCATGCGGGTGGTGGTGGGCAGCAATAACGTCGACCACTGCGCCCGGACCTGACACGCCCCTACCGTGGCCGGTCTGGCCATTGCCTTTGGTAGCGGCGCCATGACGAACTCCATTGTCGAAATCGAGCATAACGACGTCTTACTGATTATCGGTTCCAACACCACCGAGGCCCACCCGGTTATCGGCCAGAAGATGAAGCAGGCCGCCCGGCGGGGGGCCAAACTCATCGTCGTCGACCCGCGCCACATCGAGCTGGTGGATTATGCCCACTTGTGGCTGCCCATCCGGCCGGGTACCAATGTGGCCCTCATCAACGCCCTGATGTACGTCATTATTACCGAGGGCCTGGCCGCTAAGGAGTTTATCGCGGCGCGAACGGAAGGCTATGACAGCCTCTGGTCCGTGGTCCAGAACTACCCGCCGGAAAAGGTGGCCGCCATTACCGGCATCCCGGCGGATAAGATCTACGCCGCGGCGCGCCTCTACGCCACCACGGAGCGGGCGGGTATCTTTTATACCTTGGGTATTACCGAGCATACCAGCGGCACCAACAACGTCATGAACCTGGCGAATCTCGCCCTGATCACCGGCCATGTGGGCAAGGAATACAGCGGGGTCAACCCTTTAAGGGGCCAGAACAACGTCCAGGGGGCCTGCGACATGGGCGCCCTGCCCGATGTCTTCCCCGGCTACCAGAAGGTGGCCAACCCGGAGGTGCGCGAGCGTTTCGCCGCCGCCTGGAACTGCCGCTTGGACGGCACCCCGGGCCTGAGAATCCCGGAGATGATCGACCTGGCGGCCGAGGGTTACGTCCGGGCCATGTACATCATGGGCGAGGACCCGGCCCTGACGGATCCGGACATCACCCATGTGCGTAAAGCCCTGGCCAACCTGGACTTCCTGGTGGTGCAGGACCTCTTTATCTCCGAGACGGCCAAGTTCGCCGACGTCATCCTCCCGGGAGCCAGTTTTCTGGAGAAGGACGGCACCTTTACCAGTACCGAGCGCCGGGTGCAGCGGGTGCGGCGGGCCATCAGCCCCCGGGGCGAATCCCGGCCCGACTGGCAGATTATCGGCGACCTAGCGACGCGGATGGGTTGTCCCATGGCTTACGACTCACCGGCGGAGATTTTCGCCGAGATGGCGAGCCTGACCCCCAGTTACGCCGGTATGAGTTACGAGCGCCTGGAGGGCGACGGCCTGCAGTGGCCCTGCCCGGCGCCGGACCACCCGGGAACGAAGTTCCTCCACGCCGGCAAATTCCCCCGGGGTAAAGGGTTGCTCCAGGGCATCGACTACCAGCCCCCGGCGGAGATGCCAGACGAGGAATACCCCATCCTCTTGACCACCGGCCGCATGCTTTATCACTATGCCATTACTACTCGCCACTCGGCCAGCCTGGAGAGCTACCGGCCGGAGGAGATGGCCGAGATTAACCCGGAACAGGCCGCCGCCTTAGGGGTGCAAACGGGTGATAAAGTGGCCGTCGTCTCCCGCCGCGGCCGCCTGGTGACGAAGGTCCAGGTAACCGACCGGGTGCCGCCGGGGATAATGTTCATGACCTATCACTATAAGGAAGCCCCGGTGAACATCCTTACCAACGCCGTCTTCGACCCTATAGCCAAAACGGCGGAGTACAAGGTGGCCGCGGTGCGGCTGGAACCGGCGAGTTAAGATAAAAATAAAGGGGGCGTATCTATAACGCCCCCTTTATGATTTCTAATCCAGGACCTTCTGACGTTTTAAAGCCTTTACCCTGCGTTCGGCCTTTTCATAAAGTCCTTCGTGGTAACCGACAATGATAATAAGGCATAATTGCTTATTTTCCTTAACTGTGTATACAGCCCGGCAGACGCCACCGGGTAGCGAAAACTCGAAGGAGCGAAGGCCCCGTAATATACCTTTTAGAGTGTGACCTTTATAAGGATTATCTTCCAGAGCCAATAGCTCCCGCACTACTCGTTCGCGGTAAGGCACCAGATCCTCCAGATCATCTTCAACTGCCCGCGTAATGTGTATAGCAAATCTATTTGACATCAGCCAGCCCGTGCTCTCTGGCATATTCCCTTAAATCTTTTGTTCTCCCGGCCAGATATTCCTTTTCAGCATATTGCCATAGGGTTGCCAGGGGATCTTCTGCAACTCGGGAAAGGCGCACAACATTACCCTCGGGTTCATACTTTAGAAAAACGTTATCACCGGGTTTTATTCCCAAGGCAATTCTTATGTTATCGGGCAACGTTACCCGGCCTTTACTATCTACCCGTACAGCCATCTGGCTCTGCTTAGTCATACATTATTGCCTCCTTATTTCCCTTGGATAAGTTCACCATGAATATTCTAAACTATTTACCTGAACCCGATCAAGACCTATTCACGCCCATTTTCCGACTTCAGCTTGCGCCACAGGGTGGTGCGGCTGATGCCCAACCGGCGGGCGGCCTCGGCCTTGTTGCCCCCTGTTTCGGCCAGGATGCGTTTGATGAGGCCGCGTTCCAGGGTGCTTACCTGGCCGGCGAGGGCCTCCGGGTTTTCCCTGGCGTTTCCCCGGGTGTTTCCCCCGGCGTTTTCTCCCCCTATCCGGTTTGACGTACCCTGTTGGAAAGTTGCCTCGAGCGTCGTCTTGCCGGCGTTTTCTCCCCCCATCCGGTCAGGCCCGGTCCCCCATCCCTGCCCGCCGTTAACGGCCATTACCCCGCCGGGATCAAGATAATTTTCACCCTGCGGGCCATTTCCCCGGCCGCCGTTACCGGGTGTCCCGGCGGCAGGCGGGGCAAGCAGTTCCAGCCCCAGGACCAGGGCTACCTCGGCGGCGCTAATCTCCGGGGCATGGCAGCGTAAAGAAAGGCGTTCCATACAGTTGCGCAATTCACGGATATTGCCCGGCCAGCCGTACTGGAGGAGGAGAGCCGCAGCCGCGGCCGTCAACCGCCCTGCCGGCCGCTGGAGCTGGCGGCAGAATTCCCCCAGGAAGTATTCTGCCAGGAGGAGGATATCAGCCCCCCGCTGCCGCAGGGGGGGTACTTCCAGGTTCAGGACATTGATGCGGTAGTACAGGTCTTCCCGGAAAGCCTGCTCCTTGACCATTCGTGGCAGGTCGCGGTGGGTGGCGGCGATGACCCGCACGTTGACGGGGATAATGCGGTCGTCACCCAGGCGCATAATCTCCCCTTCTTCCAGGACCCTCAATACCCGGGCTTGGAGGCGGGGCGACATCTCGCCAATTTCGTCGAGAAAAATCGTCCCCTCATGGGCGAGTTCAAAGAGACCGGGTTTACCCCCTTTGCGCGCCCCGGTGAAGGCGCCTTCGGCGTAACCGAAAAGCTCGCTCTCCAGGAGGTTCTCCGGCAGGGCGGCACAGTTGATGGCCACGAAGGGTCCCTGCTGCCGGGGCCCGGCCTGGTGGATGGCGTGGGCGAACATCTCCTTGCCCGAGCCTGTTTCACCGTGGATCAGGATGGTGGAA
This sequence comes from Moorella naiadis (nom. illeg.), assembly GCF_051020825.1. Classification (NCBI taxonomy): domain Bacteria; kingdom Bacillati; phylum Bacillota; class Clostridia; order Neomoorellales; family Neomoorellaceae; genus Neomoorella; species Moorella naiadis (nom. illeg.). Next base: position 116,477 of record NZ_JAXGFQ010000008.1, on the reverse strand, counting down.
TGAACGGCGGCATATTCCCGGGCCAGCTGCACTGCTTCTTTTAAAGCCGGGCTTTCTCCCAGGATATCGGCAAAGGTATACCGGGCCACCAGGCCGCGCCCGGCCAGGCGGCGCCGTACCTTGTGTTCCAGGTGCTGCAGGCTGGCGATATTCTGGAAGGTGGTCACCACCCCCACCGGGCGGCCGTCGACGACGATGGGCACCCGGTTGGCCACCACCCGGGTGTTGCCGATATCCAGGAGTTCGCCCAGTTCCGGTTTCCCGGTGCCCAGCAGGATGTGGCACTGGGCTGCCGGGATCACCTCCGTCACCGGCCGGCCGATGGCGTCCGCTGCCTTCCAGCCGGAGAATTTTTCGGCCACCGGGTTGAAGACGGTAATGCGGCCTTCCTCGTCCAGGGCGATAATGCCGTCGTACGCGAAGTCCAGGATAGCCTTCAACTGCTCGGACCGGCGCTTCTCCTGGTGGCGGACCTGGAGGACCCGCTGGGCTTCCTTTAAAGCCTGGTAGACGGTCTCTTTGCCGGAGGTGATGATGACGCTGTTGAGGCCGAAGTTGCGCGCCTCCCGGGCCATGGCGATTTTGCCGATGACCACCTCGGCCCCGGCTTCCTTCAGGGCCAGGATGCCGTTGCGGATATCCTCGTTTTGATCCTTAAGGGTATATTTCAGGAAGCTCTCCCCCAGGATGGTCTCCAGGCTTTCCAGTCCCTGGATGACATCAGGAACGTCGGCAATGCCGATGGGCCCGCCGAATTGCTTGGCCTGGTAATAGGCCCGCAGGATGTCGTAGCCGCCGATGGGCACATCAACCACCGGGAGGTCCACGGCCTGCTGGATGAGCCAGGCAGTCACACCGCGGCTGACGATCACCTGGCAACCGTTTCTAGCCACGTCGCGGGCCAGTTTGGCCCCTTCTTCCACCCGGGCCACATGAATGGCCACGACCAGCCCCAGTTCATGGCTTACCTGGCGGGCGATGTGGGCCAGGTCCTCGTAAGGGGCGATAAAGGCGATTTCCGGCAAGACACAAGCCTCCCTCATTTCTTCCCTCGTGGTGGCGGCTGGCCCCCTGGGAGGGGCTCCGTTGCGAAAGAGAAACGCACAGGGGCCTAATAGTGTTACAATTCGTCATCAAAGGGAATTTTCCTGCCTGCTTTTTGGGGTGTCGAATTATTTGATCGGCTTGTTAGGGCGGCCTGATGGGCTAAACCGGCGATCAGTTGGGTGTGTTAGCGGGATTTATGAAAATTATAGTTAGCCCAACGCCGTCGTTAAGTTAGGTTAACTCTATGTAACGTTACAAATGGGTTTAATAGTAACGTAAGCGAAACATAATTTCGTCCTGTTAGCTCCCTCTCCGGGGGCTTTATTTTTTTCTGAAACCTGTCCGGCGGGGAAAAGAGCCATTCTGAGGAATCTTTGACTCTATAGCCTATTTCCCTGGCACGGAACTTGCATAATATTAAGTAATCGGGACATAATTTAATTTATTTGCCGGATCGAGCCCTTCATGAGGGCTAGTATCTACCAGCGAACGCGAGAAATGAGAGGTGGGCTAAAAACAGAAACTGGCGCAGCCAGTTTCTATGAGCATCTCATTGCGAAGGGGGGCCAGGAAATGGCAGTTAAAGAACTACCGGTGGTACCATCGGCCCGGCCGGGGACCATGGCCGCCGCTGCGGCTATGGGCAGTATCCGCGAGGAACGACCGGTTGTTGATTTTCAAAAATGCAACCTTTGTCGCGAGTGCCTGCTGTATTGCCCGGACGCGGCACTGGCGGTAGTCGATGGGGAGGTCAGAGTCGATCTAAATTTCTGCAAAGGGTGCGGCGTCTGCGCCGTCGAGTGCCCCGTCCGGGCTATTACCATGGTGCCGGAGTATGCCGGCGACCGTGGCCTGGTGTGAGAAATGGGAAGTGACCATTGCCATCGAAAGCAGGAAAATTCCAGCTGGCATTTATCGGTAACGGCTGTTCGGCGAGCGGGAAGAGGCTAAAGGTAATGCCGCGGTAAGAACTGGAGATGCCAGCCTGCCATGAGGAGTGAAGAATAGTGCGCCAGTTGTTGAACGGCAATGAAGCCGCCGCCTATGCCGCCCGCCTGGCCCGGGTGGAGGTCCTGGCCTCCTACCCCATTACCCCGGCGGCACCGGCCATGGAAAAGATCACCCGGTTTATAGCGGAAGGCAACCTCAAGGCCAGGTTTATCCGGGTGGAATCCGATCACAGCGCCCTGGCGGCCTGCCTGGGTGCGGCCATGGCCGGGGCGCGTCCCTTTCTGATTACCAATTCCCAGGGACTGGCCTATATGAGCGAAGTCCTTTACCATACTTCCGGCCTGCGCCAGCCGGTGGTCATGGCCGTGGTCAACCGTGCCCTGGCGGCGCCCCACAGCCGCTTCCCGGAACACGGGGACGCGGTGGCCCAGGAGGCCGCAGGCTGGGTGCAGCTTTTCTGCGAGAACAACCAGGAGGTCCTGGACAGCATCCTCCAGGCCTTCCGCCTGGGGGAAGACGAGGGGGTACGCCTGCCGGTGATGGTGCATTACGAGGGCTATATCCAGTCCCATACCCGGGAGGTGGTGGACCTGCCGGAACCGGAGGTGATGGACTCCTTCCTGCCCCTGGTACGGCGCCCGGTCCTGGACGTGGAGAACCCCCTGGCGGTAAACACTGTTACCGGCCCCGGGTTTTATACGGAGTATAAATATAACCAGGACGCCGCCCTGCAGGGGGCCGGCCGGGTCCTGGAGGAAGTAAGCAGGGCCTATGCCGGCCTGACGGGCCGGGACTGGGGCGGTCCGGTCACGGGGTATCGCCTGGAGGATGCCGAGGTTGTTCTGGTAGCCATGGGTTCCCTGGTCAGCACGGCGCGGGAAGCAGTTGATGCCCTGCGGGAACAGGGCTGCAAGGCCGGGTTGCTGAAGATCCGCCTCTTCCGGCCCTTCCCGGCTGCAGCCGTAGTGGCTAACCTCCGGGGAGCAAAGGCCGTCGTTGCCCTAGATAAGAATATTGTCTATGGCGTGGGCGGCGCCCTGGCCCGGGAGCTGCGGGCTACCCTCTACGGTCAAGCTGCGGTCCCCGTTTATAGCTACATCCTGGGCCTGGGGGGCCGGGACGTGGGTGTAGAAGACCTGACCCGTATTTACCGGCAGGTACGTGAGCAGATGGGAGCTGGGACACCCCCGGTGCCCTATCAATGGTACGGCCTGTAAGGCCGGAGGTGAGAAGAAGATGGAACTGATTAATAGTTTGGCTGAAGTACCGGAAACCGAGCTTTTTACCGGCGGTCACGGCGGCTGCCGCGGCTGCGGCGCCGCTCTGGCGGCGCGCCAGGCCATGAAGGCCCTGGGCCCGCGGACCATCATTACCATCCCGGCCTCCTGCATGGCCACCATCGGCGGTTCGGGTTTAACTACCGCCTGGGAAATACCCTTTTACCACTCCCTCTTTGAATGCGCGCCGGCCGTCGCTTCCGGTATCCGGGCCGCCCTGGACATCCAGGGGATTAAAGACGTCAACGTAGTCTCCTGGGCCGGGGATGCCGGGACGGCGGACATCGGCTTCCAGTCCCTCACCGGGGCCACCGAGCGCCAGGAGAACATCATCCACGTCTGTTACGATAATGAAACCTATATGAATACCGGCGGGCAGGCCGGCAGCGTTACCCCCTACCTGGCGACCACCCCCGACACCCCGGCGGGCAAACCCACACCGCGCAAGGATATGCTGGCCATTATGGCCGCCCACCACCCGATCTACCTGGCCACAGCCTCTGTGGCCTATCCCCTGGACCTGATCCAGAAGTTCCAGCGGGCTATGGGTATCCAGGGTTTTCGTTATATCCACATCCTGGCCCCCTGTTTTAAGGGCTGGGGCATCCGGGAGGACCAGACGGTGCAGCTGGCGCGGCTGGCCGTAGAGTGCGGCCTGTGGCAGCTCTATGAAGAGGTTAATGGCCGGCGCCGGCTGACGGTCATCCCGGAACACCGGGTACTGGTGCGGGATTATTTACGGCTCCAGAAACGCTTTGCGACCATGGACGAGGCGGCTATAGCGGCCCTCCAGGTCGCAGTCGACCGTTCCTGGCAGGGGGTGCAGTCATGAGGGAGATCCGTTTCCACGGCCGTTACGGCCAGCCGGTGGCGGCCCTGGCCAACAAGGTAGCCGCAGCAGCCCTGACCCGAGGTAAATATGCTCAAGTTTTTGAAAGCTTTGCCGCCTACCGACCGGGGGCGCCCCTGGAGGTTACGGTGCGGGTTGATAATGAATTTATTCGCCGGCGTTCGGCCAATGCCAGCAGCCCGGATGTGGTGGTAGTCATGGACAACAGCCTGCTACCGGTGACGGATGTGACCCGGGGTCTGAAGGCGGGCGGGACCATCGTTGCCGCCGGTATTGACCGGGCGGCCCTGGGGGAGAGGGGCCGGGGTTTTCAATTCGTCGCCACCGTAACGGACGGCGACCGGCAGCAGAACCTTCTGCAGGCCTTGGAGGAGCTCCTTTAGGGTCACCCGGGGTGGTGCAAGGGGCGGGCGGGTACAGGCGGAAGGCGACTTGGTTCGAGGCTTCAGATACTTCCACGCAGCCGCGGCGAAGCGGCGGTGAGCGTGATGGGGATCGTACGTGAGTAGAACCCTATTTTCGGGAGAGCAGGTGGCTTGATGAATTTTTTCTATAGAACCCTGGCGGCAGCCGCCAGCCGCGGGGAGGTAGTGCCGGGGGAAGAGATAACGATTAACGTTGACCTCATCCTGGCCCACGACGGCAGCGCCAGCAAGATCCTGGCCGCCTGGCCGGATGGCGGGAAGGTCTGGGAACCGGGCCGGGTGGTCATTACCCTGGACCACGCTCTGCCGGCGCCGGCGGTAGCCAGCCGCCAGCTCCACCGGGAACTGCTGGAATTCGCCCGCCGACAGGGTATAGGGCTCTTCTACCGCGGTGAAGGCGTCCTGCACCAGGTGGTGGCGGAACGTTTTACCCCCCGGCCGGGGACGATTATCGCCGGCGCCGACGGCCATGTGGCTACGGCCGGGGCTTTGGGGGCGCTAGCCTTCTCCCTGGCACCAGAGGAGCTGGTCCCGGTACTCCTTAGCGGGAAACTCTCTTTGAAGGTACCAGGGGTGGTAGTCGTCAACCTGGAGGGCGCCCTGGGCCCGGCGGTTACTCCCCGGGATCTGGGCCTAGCCCTGCTGAGCCGGCTGGGTAATGGACCCCTCAAGGGCAAGGCTCTCCTCCTCCAGGGGGAGGGCGTCTGGCGGCTTTCTCTCGCCGGCAGGATGAGCGTCTGCAACCTGATTGGGGAGATGGGCGGCGTCACCGGCCTGGTAGTCCCGCCGGGAGAAACCCCGGCGCCGGCCGCTTTCTCTATCGATCTGGCCACCCTGGAGCCCCTGGTGGCCTGCCCGCCGGCCCCCACCAATGTTCACCCCGTCCGCGAGGTGGCCGGTATCCCCCTGACCCAGGTCTTGGTGGGGGGCTGCGGCAGCGGCCGCCTGGAGGATATGGAAGCCCTGGTTGCGGGCCTGGCCGGGCGGCCGGTCCACCCGGAGGTGAACCTGTTGGTGGTACCGGCTTCCCGGGCCGTCCTGGACGGCATGGAGGAACGCGGCCTGGGCTGGGCACTGCGGGAGCAGGGGGCTATTATCCTGCCCCCCGGCTGTGGCCCCTGCCCGGGCCAGCACGCCGGCCTCCTGGCGCCCGGTGACCGCGCCCTGGCGGCCACGGTCCGCAATACCCCCGGCCGCATGGGTGCCGCCGCAGCGGAGATCTACCTGGCCTCGCCCCTTACAGCCGGCCGGGCGGCCGCCGCCGGGGCTGTAGTTGCAGGTTGAGGGCCGGTAGTAAATGGTAAAAAAGCAAAGGAGGTGGTGGCGGGAATTTAGCTAATTTAATATATCATCCGGAGAAGGCGGTCGATTTTGAAAGCGGGTACGAAATAGGGGAAAAGTAGTGAATTGCAACGCCATGCCGCTGGCGCGGCACCAGCGAAGGATGAAAATGGTGAAGACCCTTATTTTCAGGATGGGGAATATGGCTATAAAAAGGAGGGGTTTTAAATGGAGGGTCTTGTTCCGGTAATATCCCTGATCGCCATGATCATTGCCATTATCATCAGTGTTACCACCTCATTGAATATTGGCACCCTGGCCATGGGCTTATCCCTGGTCGTCGGCTATTATATCGGTGGAGAGAAGATTGACGCCATCCTTAAAGGCTATCCCACCAGCCTGTTTATCATGCTGGCCGGGGTTACTTATCTCTTCGCCATTGCCCAGGTCAACGGCACCCTGGAGAAGATCACTAAATACGCCGTTAAAGCCGTCCGCGGTAATGTCGCCCTGCTGCCCATTGTATTTTTCTTCGTCGCCTTCGGGCTCTCGGCCATGGGGCCCGGCCAGATTACCATATCCGCCCTGATGGCGGCACCGGCCATGCTCCTGGCGGAAGAAGTCGGCATCTCACCCCTCTTGATGGCCCTGGTAGTCGGTAACAGCGCCCAGGCCGGGGCCATGTCGCCTATAGCGCCGCCAGGGATCATTACCGCCGGTTTAACCCAGAAAATGGGTTTGACAGGGGTCAGCGGTGTTCTCTGGCTGAATATGTTTATCGGCCACGCGGCGGTAGCCATCATCGCCTATCTCCTCTTTGGCGGTCTTAAACTCTTGCGGGCCCAGGATTCCGGCCAGCGCCAGACCCTGGCCAACCTCCAGGTGGAATCCTTTACCCAATCCCAGATTATTACCCTGATCGGCGTCGCCGTTTTGATTATCGGCGCCCTCTTCTTTAAGCTGGATATCGGCTTCGGCGCCTTTCTGATCGGCGCTATCTTGTCCCTGCTCAAGGTCGTTGATGAAGGCAAGGCCATCAAGGCCATGCCCTGGGGGACCATTGTCATGGTCACCGGCGTTACGGTCCTGGTGCAGCTTATGAGTAAAGTCGGCGGCATGGATCTTTTTGCCTCGATCATCGCTAAATTCTCTACGCCCCTGACGGTGACCCTAGTCGCCGGCTTCATAGCAGGCTTGATTTCCGCCTACGCTAGTACCACCGGTGTCATTCTACCGGCTTTTATCCCCCTGGCACCGGTCCTGCTGCAGAAACTGGGCAGTACGGACTTGATGCCCCTCCTTTCGGCGATTGTTGTCTGCGGCTTCCTGACGGACCTGAGCCCCCTGTCGACCACCGGCGCCGTTTTCCTGGCCAACGCCGGTGAGAAAACCGATAAGACGAAGCTCTTCCGGGATATGCTTATCTGGGGCCTGTCCATGTCCGTCGTTGGTGCCGTCATCAGCTGGCTGGCCTTCAGCATCCTGCGGTTGCCTTGAAGCTCCCTGCCGCAGCTGCTGGCATCCTGACCGTTTATAATCTACCGTTAACTGCCCACCTACCACAGGTGGGCGGTTTTTCTTTCACCTTCAGGATGGTGGCTGGATTTGCCTGTGCAAAGCAATTGCTTCTCCGGGGTCGGGGGGCGTATAATAAAAAATATTGTTTTACCCAGGGCCTTTTTAACGGCCGGGGAACCGTTAAATTGGGCCCCATCAGGTTTCATTCATGGGGGAAGGGTTTGTCATGAAGGCTAAAGATATCTATCTGTTAGTTCTAGTAACTTTCATCTGGGGGCTCTCTTATCCGGCTATGAAAATCGGTACCAATTATTTACCTCCCCTCGCCTTCGGTGCCTGGCGCTTTTTCCTGGGCGCCCTCTGTCTTTATCCTCTGGCAGTCAAACGTCAGGGCCGGTTCTGGCATGAACGCCAGGATTTTTGGCCCTTGCTGCTCCTGGGTTTCTTGCAGACGACTATTATGGGCGGTGCCCTTCATTTCGGTATCAGCCTGGTAAAAAGCGGTATAACTTCGGTAGTGTTGTATAGTTATCCGTTTTTCTTTACTTTCCTGGCTTGCTTACTTTTAAAGGAAAGCCTGGCCTGGAAGCAGGCGGCCGGGCTGTTTATGGGTTTTGCTGGCCTTATCCTGGTGGTTGACCCCTGGCAGGTACATCTGGCCAGGGCCGAGTTTCTGGGTATCGGGGTTCTCCTGGGAGGTGCCATAGTCTGGGGGTTGGCTACTGTCTACCTAAAAGCCGCCTTTAAAAAACACGACAAATTGGCGGTTACTACTTACCAGATGCTATACGGTTCTGTGGCGTTGTTGCTTATATCTGCGCTGGCTGAGCACGGCTTGCACTTTTCCTGGACCCTGCCGAGTTTAGGAACGATATTTTACCTCGCTATCCTCACCTCGGCCCTGGGCTTTGCCATCCTCCTGACCATCCAGGCGCGCTACCCGGCTAGCCAGACCAGTGTCTACCTCTTCCTGGTACCAGTTTTCGGCGTTCTCTCCAGCACCCTGCTCCTGGGGGAGAGACTGACCCTGAACCTGATCCTGGGCCTGGCCCTTGTGGCGGCGGGGATAATCACCGTTAACCTGGGCGCGTCGGCACGGGATAAGGCGGGGTTCGCCTCTTCGGGTAAATAAATAGACATTTTCTCAGTCCGCTTATAGGGTGACAATATCATTGTCCGGTGACATCACGTAATCTTTTTCTTGACGCCCCTTCACCGGTCTGGTAAAATTATAATGTTGTTCTGAGGAATCCCGGTGAAGGGGCTATTTTTTTGCCCGGATGCCGGGGGAGGAGGGGAAAAGATGGCGCCAAAATATGATGTGGTCATCGTCGGCGCCGGCCCGGCGGGGATTTTTACGGCCCTCGAACTGGTGCGGCAGCGCAGCGGCCTCAAGGTGCTGATCCTGGAAAAGGGGCATGGTTTGCAACGCCGGTTGTGCCCGTCCCAGGAGACGCGTTCCAGCTGCCTGCACTGCAACCCCTGCTCGGTGGTATCCGGCTGGGGGGGAGCCGGGGCCTTCAGTGACGGCAAGCTGACCCTGTCGCCGGAGGTGGGCGGCTGGCTCAGTGAGTATGTACCCCAGCGTGATGTTACCGCCCTAATAGAATACGTTGATCAAGTCTACCTCCACTTCGGAGCGCCGGATAAGGTTTACGGCAGCCCCGATGATGAGAGAATTGTCGATATCCAGCGCCAGGCCGTCCTGGCGGACCTAAAATTGATACCGGCACCCATCCGCCACCTGGGTACCGGCCGCACCCAGGAGATCCTTCAGGCCATGAAGGACTACCTGGAGGAACGCGGGGTCGAGGTGCGGACCGATACGGCGGTGGAAGAGATCCTGGTGGCGGGCAACCGCGTCGCCGGGGTGGTTACCCGTAAGGGTGAGGAGATTAACGCCCGCTATGTCGTCTTGGCCCCGGGCCGGGAAGGCTCCGACTGGCTGCGCCGGGTAGCCGGTAAACTGGGACTGAAGCTGGCTGTCAACCCGGTGGATATCGGTGTCCGGGTGGAAGTACCGGCGGCAGTCATGGATCACCTGACCAGGGTGATCTACGAATCCAAGTTTATCTTTTACTCCCGGAAATTTGACGACCGGGTGCGGACCTTCTGCATGAATCCCTACGGGGAAGTAGTGCTGGAGAACAACGAGGGTTTGGTGACGGTCAACGGCCATTCCTATGCCGAAAAAAGGACGGATAACACCAACTTCGCCCTGCTGGTGAGCAAGACCTTCACCGAACCCTTTAAAGAGCCCATAGCCTACGGCCGTTATGTAGCCCAGCTGGCCAACCTCCTGGGCGGTGGCGTCCTGGTTCAGCGCCTGGGGGATCTCCTCTCCGGCCGCCGGACCACGGCCGACCGCCTGGAGAAGGGCCTGGTCACGCCGACCCTGACGGAGGCGACGCCTGGGGACCTCTCCCTCGTCTTCCCCTACCGGCACCTGACGGCTATTATTGAAATGCTCCAGGCCATGGATAAGATTGCGCCCGGGATCAACTCCCGCCATACCCTCCTGTACGGGGTAGAGGTCAAATTCTACTCTTCCCGGTTAAATTTAAACCGGGAACTGGAGACGAATATCCCCGGGCTTTTTGCCGCCGGCGACGGTGCCGGGGTTACCCGGGGCCTGGCCCAGGCTTCGGCCGCCGGGGTTATTACCGCCCGGGCGATTATGGCCGCCGCTGCCGCCGGGGAATAAGGGTACAATAGTAAAGCAGGCGCTATCATAGCGGGAAGAACGGGTCCTGCCCGGCGGTCCTTCCGGGTGGGCTTGCAACTGGTAGTCCAGGTGACGGGGAAGCACGCTCAGGACAAACTCAAGGACGGCTATACTTCTGACAACGCGACAAAAGGGAGGATAGCCCCCGGGGTGCGGGTTTCCCCGCGGCTCGAAGAATAAACAAGTAATACTACAAAAAGGTGGTGTCTGATATGGCAGCGGTAGTACTGGTAGGCGCCCAATGGGGCGATGAAGGTAAAGGCAAAATCACCGATTACCTGGCGGAGAGGGCTGACGTGGTCGTTCGTTACCAGGGAGGCAGCAATGCCGGCCACACGGTAATGGTCGGCCGGGAAGAATTCAAGCTCCACCTGGTGCCTTCGGGCATCCTTTACCCCGGTAAACTCTGCGTGATCGCCAACGGCGTAGTCCTGGACCCCCAGGTGCTGGTCCAGGAGTTGGACGGCCTGGCGGGCCGGGGGGTGGATACCACGGGCCTGCGGATCAGCGACCGGGCGCACCTGATCTTGCCCTATCACCGGGGCCTGGATGCCGCCCAGGAGGAACACCGCGGCCAGGCCATGATCGGCACCACCAAACGGGGTATCGGCCCGGCCTATGTTGATAAGACGGCCCGAACGGGTATCCGGGTGGGTGATCTCCTGGACTGGGAGGAATTCGAGAAAAAACTCGCCCATAACGTGGTGGTTGCCAACGAACTCCTGGCCAAAATCTATAACCAGCCGGGTTATGACCTCCGGGCCATCCTGGAGGAGTATGCCGGTTACACTGAACGCCTGCGGCCTTTAATTGCCGACGGCGTCCGGCTGGTAAACCGGGCCCTGCAGGAGGGACGCAAGGTCCTCTTTGAGGGCGCCCAGGGAACCCTGCTGGACCTGGACCAGGGCACTTATCCTTTCGTCACCTCTTCCTATCCCATAGCCGGCGGCGCCTGTGTCGGCGCCGGCGTCGGCCCGACCCGGATCGACAAGGTAATAGGCGTGGTCAAGGCTTATACCACTCGGGTGGGTTCCGGCCCCTTCCCGACGGAGATTACCGGGCCAGCCGGGGATGCCCTGCGCCAGCAGGGGATGGAATTCGGCACCACCACCGGCCGGCCACGCCGCTGCGGCTGGCTGGATACGGTCATCTTGCGCCACGCCGCCGAGGTCAACGGGTTGACGGGGATTGCCCTGACCAAGCTGGATGTCCTGACCGGCCTGGAGCCATTAAAAATCGGTACCGCTTATCGCTACCGGGGGGAGATCAGCCAGGATTTTCCAGCCAGCCTGAAGGCCCTGCAGGAATGCGAGCCGGTCTACGAGGAACTGCCCGGCTGGCAGGAGGATATCACCGGCGCCGGCTCCATAGAGGACCTGCCGGTCAACTGCCGCAACTACATCCGGCGCCTGGAGGAACTGGTGGGTGTACCGGTCCACCTCATTGCCGTTGGCCCGCGCCGGGACCAGACCATTGTCTTGAAGGATGCTTTTTAGCCCAGCGGCGATTTAAGCGGTGCGGCGTGAAATAAATAGATTATGTTTCCGGCGGGCGATCTTATTTGGACCTGCCGGCCGGATAAAGTTTTCTGGCCCCCTGCGGGGGCTTTTTTATGTCTACACTACCTCCACGTTACGCTCCCCTCCCTTTCACCGCCGCCTCCCTGCGGCTTCGGGGAAGTATCGGACGCCTCAAACCAGGTTGCCCTCCACATGTACCTATCACCTCCTTGCCCAAGCCCGTAATTGTACAGTTCATTGGTAGGGGCGTCACCTCCACGAAGGGCTCCGCAATTGATTTCCTGGAAAATAATTATTGAATTGCCGTAAAAAAATGCTATAATAGAACCATCAGGTGGTCAGGCCAGACAAAATTGACAGACCATTGTGAGCCTTAGGATATTGTGATAACGAGTACAATTAGAGGCAGCGGCAATGCAGGTTGCGTATGATCGGGACCGGGGAGAAGATGCCTGGTTTGCACCTTAGACACTTGCGGAGGGAGAGGATGGCTTTGGCGGCACAGGGGGAGTTTCTCAAAAAACTGGAGGGTATCCTGGGCCGGGAACGACTGATCACGGAGAAAGAGGATCGCTGGTGCTATGCCTTTGACGCTGCGGCGGCCCAGGCCAAGCACCTGCCCCTGGCGGTAGCCTTGCCCCAAACCACAGAGGAGGTAGCCGCTATTATACGCCTGGCTACTGAGTACCGGGTGCCGGTTTATCCCCGGGGGGCGGGCACGAATCTGAGCGGCGGGGTTATTCCCCGGGAGGACGGCCTGGTCCTCTCCTTTGCTGAGATGAACAAAATCCTGGAGCTGGATATTGAAAACCTGACGGCTACTGTCCAGCCCGGCGTGGTCATCCAGGACCTCAACGACGCCGTTGCCCCCCACGGGCTGATTTACCCGCCGGACCCCGGCAGTGTGACTACGGCCACCATGGGCGGCAGCGTGGCCGAATCCTCCGGCGGCCTGCGGGGCCTCAAATACGGCGTCACCAAGGACTATGTCATGGGCCTGGAGATCGTCCTGGCCGACGGTACCATCTTTCACTGCGGCGGCAAGACGGTTAAAAACGTCAGCGGCTATGACCTGGTAAAGCTTTTTTGCGGCAGCGAAGGGACCCTGGGGATCATGACCGCCATCACCGTTCGCTTGATTCCGGCGCCGGAAGCGCGGCGGAGCATGCTGGCTATCTTTGATCGTATGGAAGGGGCCGCCCGGACCATCACCGGGATTATTGCCAACAAGGTTATTCCTGCTACCATGGAGATCATGGACAAAGTCACCATCCGCACGGTGGAGGCCTACTGCCACGCCGGTTTGCCCCAGGAGGCGGCAGCCGTCCTCTTGCTGGAGGTTGACGGCATCCCGGAGGTAGTCGCCAAAGAGGCGGCCATTGTTGAACGGGTCTGCCGGGAAAACGGCGGCCAGGTCCAGGTTGCCCAGGACGATGCCGAAAGGGAAAACCTGTGGACCGCCCGCCGGGCCGCCCTGCCGGCCTGCGCCCGCTTGCGTCCTACCACCGTCCTGGAGGACGCCACCGTGCCCCGCAGCCAGATTCCGGCTATGCTTTCGGCTCTGGAGAAGATTGCGCAAAAGTACAACGTGACCATCGCTACTTACGGCCACGCCGGCGACGGTAACCTGCACCCGACCATCACCTGCGACGAGCGGGATAAGGAAGAGATGGCGCGGGTCCACGGCGCCGTTGACGAGATCTTCCATACCGCCATTGAGCTGGGTGGCACCTTAAGCGGCGAACACGGCATCGGCGTGACCAAGGAGAAGTATATGGAACTGGAATTTGGCGCCAGTGGTCTGGACGTCATGCGTCGGCTGAAAAAGGCCCTGGACCCCCTGGGCTTACTCAACCCGGGTAAACTGGTGGGTCCGGTTGCCGCCGGCCAGGGCGCGCCAGCGGCCGTGAGGGAGTGATAGGGTGTGAGCTATTTTGACGACCTGACCCTGGTCGAAGAGGAAATGGCCAAATGCATGAAGTGCGGCAACTGCCAGGCGGTTTGCCCCCTCTATAAAGAGACCCTGCGGGAGGCGGCGGTGGCCCGGGGCAAGGTCCAGCTGGCCTACGCCTACCTCCATGGTGAGATCCCGGCCAGCCATTCCCTGGCGGAAAAGCTCCTCTTTTGCCTCACATGCATGGCCTGTGTGGCCAACTGCCCCAGCGGCGTCCGGGTGGACCAGGTGGTCCTGGCGGCCCGGGCGGCTATGGTCCGGGGAAAAGGCCTGCCCTGGCTGAAGAAGGTCATCTTTCAGGGTTTAAAGCGGCCCTGGCTTTTTGATACGGCTTTGAGGACTAGTCGCAACTTCCAGTCCCTGGCCCTACGTTACCGGCCGGAAATCCAGCGCTGTCACCCCCGTTTTCCCATTGGCCTGGAATTGCGGCGGGTCCTGCCGCCCCTGGCCAAAAGAACCCTGAAAGAAGAGTTCCCCGAGGTAATCCGCCCGGCGCAACCCCGGGCCAGGGCAGCTTTTTTCACCGGCTGCCTGGAGAACTATATCTACACCGACATCGGCCGGGCCGTGGTCAAGGTCCTGCTGGCCAATAACATTGAGGTCATCATCCCCCGGGAACAGCACTGCTGCGGTATTCCCACCCTGGTCCACGGCGATGTGGCTACAGCTAAGGAGATGGCGGCTTCCAACCTGCAGATCTTCCAGGGCTATAAATTTGACTACCTGGTGACGGCCTGCGCCACCGGCGGCGAGGCCTGGAAGGAGTTTTATCCCCAACTCCTGGATAAGGACCTCCAGGGCGCGGCGGCCCGGGAGATGGCCGGCAGGGCCAGGGACATCAACGAGCTCCTGGTAGAGATTGATTACCGCCGGCCCGCGGGCAGCCTGCCATTGCAGGTGACCTACCATGACCCCTGCCACCTGGTACGAGGCCAGGGCATCAGCCGGCAGCCGCGGCAAATACTGCGCTCTATCCCTGGCGTGGAGCTGGTAGAGATGAAGAATGCCGACCGCTGCTGCGGCAGCGCCGGCTCCTTCAGCCTGACTAATTATGATATGTCCATGCAGGTCCAGGCCCACAAAGTGGCGGCCATTAAAGCCGCCGGCGCGGGCACGGTGGTCACCAGCTGCCCGGCCTGCCGTATGCAGCTGGAAGACGGCCTGGCCCAGGCCGGCCTGCCGCCCCGGGTCCTCCATGTCGTCCAGGTCCTGGAGCAGGCCTACGCCGGGGAAGAGGCGGGAAGTGGGAGGTTGGAGGTGGGATAAAGAATTTCATACTGGGCTTAACAAAGACGCTTCCTGCCAGATGCCCCTGGTTGCCAGGCGAAACTAGTAAGGAGGGAAACGGCGGCAGTGCCATTTCAGGACAGATGCCCCTGCCGCCAGGCGGCACCAGCAGAGGATGAAAATGCCAGGGCACTTTTATAAGTCAGTCTCTACAAGTTTTTTACCTCTCACTTCTCACTTCTATTGCGGGGAGGGCTTATTTTGAGCCGTAACGAACTAATCGCTTCCTTTACCAGCCAGGCGGAAGCCATGGGCGCACAGGTAATCCCCGTAGCCGGGCCGGGTGATATCGGTCCTAAATTGATAGAGATCCTGCGTCCCGTGGGACTAAAGGTGGCCCTGGTGAATTCTTCCCTGGTGCAAACCGGGGGGGTGGCAGCGGCCCTGGCCGGTGCCGGTTTCAATATCGAGAAAGACGGCGCGGAGTTTGCCCGCCAGGCCGACAGCGGCATTGTTGAGTTTGATTACGCCATCGCCGAGACGGGGACCCTGGCCATGGACGCCACCGACCTGAAAGCCCGCCTGGCAGCCATGCTGCCTTTGACCTGTGTGGCTTTATTGCCGGCAGAACGGCTGCGGGCTAACCTGACCGAGGTAATCGACGCCTACCTGGCCCGGGGGTCCTGGCCGGGTTACTTTACCCTGGTGACCGGCCCTAGCCGGACCGCCGACATCGAGCGCAGCCTGACCATCGGCGTCCACGGGCCGGAAAGGCTTTTGATTATCCTGGTGGGTAACGGGGGTGGTAAGAGTGGCTACTAAAGAGTTTAAGCAGCGCCTGCACCGGGCCCTGAATAACGCCAGCCTGCGCGGCGCCCTGGATCGCTTCGCTGATTCCTACGTCGTCTCCCGGGAAGAGGTCTTTGCCGGCCGGGATTTCGAGGCCTTAAGGCAGAAGATCGCCGCCATCAAAGGGGATGCCGCCGGGCGCTACGAGGAACTGGCCGACCAGTTCACCCGGGCCGTAGCGGCCCGCGGCGGCAAGGTATATCGGGCAAAAGACGCTGCGGCCGCCCGGGAATACATCTGCCAGGTAGCTAAGGAACACGGCGTTACCGAAATCGTCAAGTCCAAATCCTTCGCCTCGGAAGAAATCCACCTTAATGAGTACCTCCAGGAGCGGGGGCTCAACCCCCACGAGACCGACCTGGCGGAGTGGATCCTCCAGCTCATGCCCGGGGAAAGGCCCTCCCATATGGTCATGCCGGCTATCCACCTGCCCAAGGAGGAGGTAGCCCGGGTCTTCAGCCATTACCTAAATGAACCGGTGGAGCCGGACATTAAAAACATGGTCCGTATCGCCCGCCGGGAACTGCGCAAGAAATTCCTGACCGCCGGTATGGGCATCAGCGGCGCCAACATCGCCGTGGCTGAGACGGGCACTATTGTCATCTGCACCAACGAGGGCAACGCCCGCCTGACCACGACGGTACCGCCGGTCCACGTGGCCATTGTCGGCTATGAGAAGTTGGTGCCGCACTTGAAGGACATCGTCCCCATCCTGGAGGCCCTGCCCCGGAGCGGCACGGCCCAGCCCATTACCAGCTACGTGACCATGATCACCGGCCCGGTGCCGGCCCGGCAGGGTGACGGCGAGGGGATCAAGGAACTCCACATCGTCCTGCTGGACAACGGCCGCACCCGCATGGCCGCCGATCCGGTGTTCAAGGAGGCTTTGCAGTGCATCCGCTGTGCCTCCTGCACCAACGTCTGCCCGGTCTTCCAGCTGGTCAGCGGCCAGGTCTACGGCTATGTTTACAGTGGCGGCATCGGCAGCATCCTGACGGCTTTCTTCAATTCGCTGGAAGATGCTGCCGACCCCCAGAGCCTGTGCATCGGCTGCCGCCGCTGCGCCGAGGTCTGCCCGGCTAAGATTGACATCCCCGATCTGGTATTGCAGCTCCGGGAGCGGGTCGTGCAGCAGCAGGGCCTTTCCAGCGGCTACCGCATCGCCCTTCACGGGGTGGTGGCCAAACCGAAACTCATGCATACCCTGCTGCGGGCGGCGTCCCGCCTCCAGGGACCGGTGACCCACGGGCAGCCCCTCATTCGCCACCTGCCCCTCTTTTTCAGCAACTTGACTGCCGGGCGCAGCCTGCCGGCCATTGCTAAGGAACCTCTGCGCGACCGGGTGAAACGCCTGGAGCAGCCGGTTGCTAAACCGCGCCTGAAGGCCGCTTTCTATAGCGGCTGCGTTATTGACTTCGTCTACCCGGAGATCGGGGAGAGTGTCTTCCAGGTCATGGGGCGCCAGGGGGTCCAGGTCGTCTTCCCCCGGGGGCAAGCCTGCTGCGGCGCCCCGGCCACTTACGCCGGCGACCGGGAGACGGCCATTAAACTGGCGCGGCAGAATATCGCCGCCCTGGAAGAGGCCCGGGCCGACGTAGTGGTCACCGCCTGCCCCACCTGCGCCGTGGCCCTGAAGAAGGACTTTCCCGAACTCCTGGCCGGCAACCCGGAGTGGGACGAGCGGGCCCGGGCCCTGGCCGCCAGGGTCAAGGACTTCACTGAGCTGGTCCATGAGCTAACCGGCGGGCAAGAGGGGACTTCCCGATCGCCGAACGTTGACGTTAAACAGGAGCAGGCGGCCGGCAGCCAGGCCGTTAAAGTCACCTACCACGACTCCTGCCACTTTAAACGGCATTTAGGTCTGGACCAGGTGGCCCGCCAGGTTTTACAAGGCCAGCCAGGGTTGGAACTGGTGGAGATGAAGGAAAGCGATCGCTGCTGCGGCTTCGGCGGCTCCTACAGCATCAAGTACCCGGAGATCAGCCGGCCGATCCTGGAACGTAAGGTTAAAAACATTAAGGAGAGCGGCGCGGATATAGTGGCCGTAGACTGCCCCGGCTGCGTCCTGCAACTCCGCGGCGGCCTGGACCAGGCAGGCAGCTCGATACGGGTGAAGCATACGGCGGAGATTTTAGCCAGCAGAGAGGATTTTAGGCCGGACAAGGGGAATTAAGCCCGTTAAAAAACCACATTACCGCCGGTATAACGGGTCCGGCACTCAAGCGGGAAGGCTGGTTACGTCTCAGGAGCCCCTTATGGCGGTATGCTGCCAGCGAACGGGAGAAATGAGAGGTGCAAACCTCCCACCTCTCACCTCCCACTTCACACATCTCATTTCGAAGAAGGAGTGGGGCAGGTGGACCTGAGGCCCATCCGGACTAAAAAGATCTATGAAGAGATTGTTCAGCAGATTAAGGACCTCATCGGCGAGGGCAACTTGAAGCCCGGCGACCGCTTGCCCTCGGAACGGGAGCTATCCGAGCGCCTGGCCGTCAGTCGCGCCTCCGTCCGGGAGGCCTTGAGCGCCCTGGCCGCCATGGGAGTTATTGTTATCCGGCCAGGGGAGGGGACTTTTGTCCAGAATATCCGTAACGGGGCCATTGTCGAACCCCTGGCCATGGCCCTGCTCCTGGACCGCCAGGCGGCCATGGAACTCCTGGAGGCCCGGGAGGCCCTGGAGGGCGAGGCTGCTTTCCTGGCGGCCCAACGCGCCGGGCCGGAGGACCTGGAGAAGATGGCGGAAATAATTAAAGAGATGCAGCGTGACCTGCAACGGGGCATCCTGGGCGAAGAGGCAGACCTGCGCTTTCACCTGGCCATTGCGGAAGCAGCCCGCAATTCCGTCCTGGCCCGCCTGATGCATACCGTCTCCGACACCATGCACCAGGCTTTAAAGACCAGCCGCCAGCGCCTCTATACCACCCCAGGCAATCCAGAGAAACTTATGGAGCAACATGTACGGATCTATGAGGCCATCAAGGCCCATGACCCCCGGGCCGCCCGGCGGGCCATCTGCCAGCACTTGCGCTTTGTTGAACGGGAGCTGCAGAAGGAATAACTTGTTTTACCATTGCCAGCTCAATATGCCAAAAGCCCCTTGCCGGGGCTTTTCATTTTCCTGGCGGAGCCGACGGGAGTTGAACCCGCGGTCTTCGGCGTGACAGGCTGACATGTTAGACCACTACACTACGGCTCCCTCTGGTCACCCGTGGGGGAATCGAACCCCCGTTACGAGCGTGAAAGGCTCGTGTCTTAACCGCTTGACCAACGGGCCATATGTCTGGTGAGCCATCGGAGATTCGAACTCCGGACACCCTGATTAAAAGTCAGGTGCTCTACCGCCTGAGCTAATGGCCCACAGGTAAGTATCTTACACACTTATGGGGATGATGTCAAGGGAAATTTTGTTGTTCTTGCTGTTTATCAAGCGTTCCTGTATCCAAATTGATTTGAACCGTGATACCTATTGAATTTCGCATAGAATTATTACGGAGGATTATTTATAAGCGTAATGAATGAAGTTTGTCTATAATAAAATCACTAACAGCCCAAGAAGGCGTAAAACTAAGAGTTCATTGCATTTGATAAGTACATATGAGGTAATGATATATATTAGGCCGTAAATGCTCTTAGAAGTTTTTTTGTTCCGGTTTTGGGGTTGACATGGCTGCCGATTGACTATTATAATAAATGTATGGAGTAGAGAACGTGAGAAGCTCCATCAAGGAATTAGAATTATTTCTTGATGGGGCTTTTTGTTTTATGTAAACATTCTACATAAGCCTGATTAAAAAGTTTAAAAAAAGTATTTGCAGGAGGAGGATTCTCGACGGAAATGGCGAATATAATAGGCGTGAGCAAAAGATTAGATGCAGAGAAAATGCTCAACCTACATAGGGGCTAATAGTATATGTTAGAGGGGATCGGCTAATGCCGCGGGATGATGTTCAGTTACTCACCAAAATATGTCATTTTTATTATAACGAGGATTTAACGCAGTCTCAGATTGCAGAAAGGCTTGGGATTACGCGGCAGATGGTTTCCCGTTTACTCCAGAGAGCCAAACAAGAAGGATTGGTGCAAATTCAGATTAACAGTCCGGCAACTTCGCTAGCTGACCTCGAATATAAGCTTGAAGAAAAATATGGCCTTGCAAAGGCAATTGTTATTAAGAACGATTATATATCTTTAGATAACATGAAACAGAAGCTGGGTATGGCAGCTGCTGAATATTTAAAAAAGCAGTTGGCCCCTGGATTAAAAATAGGGGTTGGCTGGGGTACAACCCTTTACGCTATGGCCGAGTCTTTTAACAAAAGCATCAGAAGTGCCTATAACGATATTAAGGTTATTCAACTAATGGGGGGACTCAATAATGTAACCACCAATTTTTTAGCTCAAGACATAGTTAGATTGATAGCCGATTCTATTACTGCTCAAGAGTACTATCTTCATGCCCCGTGTATCGTCGACAGCCGGCAGGTACGCGACACTTTTATAAACGAGGGGATTATTAAAGAAGTTATTGATTTATATAACGATCTAGATATAGTTTTTATAGGCATTGGTGTACCAGATGAGGATGCCTTAGTGGTGAAATGTGGGAGTATTGATGCCGGTGAAATTAAAAAGCTGCACCAAGCCGGGGCAGTCGGAGAAATATGCCTGCATTATTATAACGCCCAAGGAGAATTTCTGAATGAGCGTATAGTTGATCGAGTGATTGGTATATCTGTCGAACATTTACAGAAAGCCCGAAAACTGGTAGCGGTAGGTGGCGGTGAAAGCAAAAAGGAGTCTGTTCAAGGCGTTTTAAAGTCTGGCCTTTTAAATGTTTTAATCACAGATGAGAGTGTAGCCAGGTATGTTATTTAATTGTAGCATGATGCTAAAAACATGGCGCTGGGTAAATACCTTACGGGAGGTGGGGAGATAGTCCAAAGATAATCAAAGCATAGGTAGATGTTTCGTACTCTACAGGCGTTACAGAGGGGAATAAATCTAAGGAGGAGAACAATTAATGTCAAAAAAAGGATGGATATTGACGATTCTGACGATGATTTTACTCCTAACCATGGCCTTGGCCGGGTGCGGCGGTGGAAGTAAGCAGGAGGCTTCCAAAGAGCAGAAACCTGCCGAACAGGCCGCCTCCGGCGGTAAATTTGATTGGAAGATGGCCTCGGGAGCAACAATTAATGTAATGTTGAACAAACACCCCTATGCGGATGCGATAATTAAGAGATTACCTGAATTCGAACAAAAGACGGGGATTAAAGTTAATTATTCGGTAACACCGGAAGAAAATTATTTTGATAAACTCACTACTGCTTTAAATGCCAAGAATGGGAACCCTGATGTATTTATGACAGGTTCTTATCAGATGTGGGAATATGCTACCGCCGGTTATATGGAAGCCCTGGATAACTACATCAAAGACCCGGGGAAGACCAGTCCCGATTACGACATCAATGATTTCTATGAAGGTATACTTGCGGGTGATCGCTGGGATTTGAAACCTGGTCATCCTGCCGGTACCGGTAGTCAGTGGGCGATCCCCCTAGCTTTCGAAACAAATACCTTGATGTATAATAAAAAGGCTTTCGAAAAGGCAGGCATTAAAGAACCGCCGAAAACCTTTGATGAGTTAGTCGATGTGGCCAAGAAACTAAACGGTTGGAACGGTCCTGGTTCATATGGAATAGCAGTTCGGGGAACTCGCAGCTGGGCTACTATTCACCCGGGATACATGACGGCTTTCTACTTAGATGGTGCGAAGGATTTTGCCTTGGAGAATGGCAAACTGGTGTGCAAGCTTGATAGCCCGGAAGCAATAGATGTTACCAAGAAGTTTACGGATTTGATTAAAGCAGCTGGCCCTAAAGACTGGACGAACTATACATGGTATCAAGTGGGGGCCGACCTGGGTGCCGGTAAAGCGGCCATGATTTACGACGCCGATATCCTCGGTTTCTTCCAGAATGTCCCTGGCGCTTCCGCTGAGTCCGGTAATATTGCTTGGGCGCCCGGACCGAAGATGAAAGATGGAGTACCCCCGGGAGCCAATGAGTGGATCTGGTCCATTGCCATGAATTCCTCCTCGAAGAACAAACAAGCCGCCTGGATTTTTATGCAGTTCTTTACCAGCAAAGAACATGACCTTTGGGGAGCTACCCAGGCTGAAGTAGTTGACCCGGCTCGCAAATCGGTTTGGGCCGACCAGAAGTTTATTGATCGCATGAAGACTCAGACTGGTTATATCGAAACATTTAAGACCATTATCGATAATACTTCAATTAAATTTACTCCGCAACCTGAGTTTTTTAACACCACCACTGAATGGGCAGCTACTTTACAAAAAATTGTTACCCAGAATGCCGATGTGCAGGCCTCGATGAAAGAACTGACGGCCAAGGTTAATGATATGGTCTCACGCATTCGCATCGAATAAGCCTTGCTGGTAACACAGTATTTTAGCGGAGAGGCACTACTAAGTGCCTCTCCCGGTTAATAAACTAGACTGTCCTTTAACCATACAGGGGGAATTCACTTGGCAGTAAAAATAGAGGAGAGGGGTAAAGCGGCACCTCCCTCACCCACACCGGGCCGCAGTGAAGACAGCAACAGGGTTCCGTGGAGCAGGAAGGCCCGCCCCTATCTAATCCTGGCTCCAGCATTGCTCTTAACTATCGGGATTTTATATCCCTTTATCCTAGCCATCATTTATTCCTTCACCAATTACTCGTTTAAATACGCGGGCTCAGAGTTTATCGGCTTGAGGAACTGGACCACCATGTTTAAAAATCCGGATTTCTGGCATAGCCTGTCGGTGACGTTACGCTATGCTTTCTGGGCCACCGGGATCGAAACGGTTCTGGGATTCGCCGTGGCTATGCTGTTGAACCGTGATAATTTTTTGGCCCGGATATTACGGACCGTACTAATTTTTCCCTTGATGATTGCCCCAGTAATTGCCACCTTGATCTGGCAATTAATGACTAATTCTTCTGTGGGGATAATCAGCCACTGGCTGAGAAATATCGGCATAAGTAATTTTACCTGGGGTGCTAATCCCCATACGGCCCTCTTTTCAGTAGTTTTGATTGATATCTGGGTCAATACACCCTTTATGATTTTATTAATCCTGGCGGGGTTGCGTTCATTGCCCCAGGCACCCTTTGAGGCGGCCATGCTTGACGGCGGGTCACCATGGTTTACTTTTAAAACCCTGACGATGCCTTTGATTATGCCGGCGCTGTTAATTGCCGTTATTTTCCGCTTGATGCTTTCGTTGCAGGAATATGCCATCATCTTTGCCCTTACCAGAGGCGGGCCAGGGGATACATTAATGTCTTTGACTTTAACGGCTTACACAGAAGCATTCACTTATAAAGAACTGGGGGCAGCTCTACCGTATATGCTGGTTTTATGGGTTATCATCTATATCATTAGCAACTATATGATTAAATACTGGGGTAATGCCCAGAAACGCGCTTCGGGCATCTAAGGAGGTTCAACAGCTGTGAAAGAATCCAAAGGGGTATTGGAGGTTTTACGTAACGTCTTGATGATTGTCTATGCGCTTTTTGCCTTATTTCCCCTGTTTTGGATGATTTTGATTTCATTTAAAAGCGATAGGCAGATGTTTAATACCTGGTTTATTTTTCAACCAACAATGGAGAACTACCTGGCCCTGTTTAAAGAAGGTCGTTATATAGGGTACTTCCTGGATAACATCTTAGTTAGCTTTGGCGCTGTGGCCCTGGCCGTCGTAGTGGGAGTACCGGCGGCTTATGCCCTGGCCCGTTTCGATTTTAAAGGGCGCGAAGATATTGCCTTCACTTTTCTTTCCTTTCGTTTCGCCCCGGAAATACTGGTTATTTTACCTTTGTATTTAATTTATCAGAAGACCGGGCTTTACGATACCTTTGCGGGTCTCATCTGGGTATATCAACTAATTTCCATACCTTTAATTATATGGATTTTGCGGGGTTACTTTGAGGAAATATCCCCGGAAATTGAGTACGCCGCCCAGTTGGACGGCTATCGGTGGTGGCAGGTTTTTATGAAGTTCTTGTTACCCCTTATTAAGCCAGGCCTTGTTGCGGCAAGTTTACTGGCGTTTATCTATACCTGGAATGACTTTACTTTTCCATTATTATTGGCCGGGGAAAAAGTTGTTACAGTAACTGTAACCTCTCTAAGTTATATTTCTTCCGATACCATCCATTACGGCCAGATGGCGGCAGCATCGACTATTGCAGCCCTGCCGGAAGTAATCTTCGCTTTGTTTATCCAGAAACACCTGGTGCGCGGTTTAAGTCTAGGCGCCATCAAGGGTTAAAGAGGGGATGAGGAATTGGCTAATTTAAAGCTGGAGGGCGTTACCAAACGCTTCAGGGAGGTTACGGCTGTCGATCATCTTAATTTCGACGTGAAAAACAACGAGTTTTTTGTCCTGTTTGGGCCGGCCGGGGCGGGGAAAACAACAACTTTAAATATTATTGCCGGTATTTATACACCAGATAGTGGGAAATTTTATATGAACGACAGGTTGATGAATCTGGTTGAATCCTCCGAACGTAATATTGCTATGGTTTTTGAAAACTACGCTCTGTACCCCAATCTGACTGTTTATGAGAACATGTCATCGCCGCTGCGCAGCCCCAAGAGCCATATCAAGAACGAAGAGAAAATCAGGCTAGAGGTTACCAGGGTTGCGGAGATGCTAGGGATAGCGGAGCTGCTTGAAAGAAGGCCAGCAGAATTATCCAACGGGCAACGGCAAAGGGTTGCCCTGGGTAGGGCACTTGTTCGGAAACCGGAAGTTTATTTAATGGATGAACCTATTGCTCACCTGGACGCCAAACTAAGGCATATGATGCGGGCCGAATTGAAGGAAATGCAACAGAAGCTCGACGCGACGACGGTATATGTCACTCATGATTATTTGGAAGCGTTAAGCCTGGCTAATCGCATTGCCGTTTTAAATAGAGGCCAGATAATCCAGATCGGCACACCTGACGAAATTTTTTACCGCCCGGCCACAGAGTTTGTCGCGGAATGTTTTGGCGAACCGGCCATAAATATCTTCAATGCCGAATTAACCAGCCAGAACGGTGATGTACACATTAAAATGCTGGGACGGATTATTCCAACCAAAGTCCCCGGAGATATAGTTGGCAAGTTGAAAGTTAAAGATAAAAAGGTAAGGGTGGGCATCCGGCCCAATGATGTCCGCTACTATTTGGATAGTTCCGGTACGGAGACAATTACCGGTAAAGTTTATAGTTTTGAACCCTTGGGTGCTAAGGCTATTTTGAATGTAAGCTTTGGCGATGAATTACTCCGCATCAAGGCCCCAGTAAATACCATAGTGACCCCCGATCAACCCATTGATGTGTCTATAAATATGGCCCAGGCGCTTTTCTTTGACCCTGAGGGAAGCCACTTTTTAGCTCGATCTGAGCAATTGGGGGAGGATCATGCGTGGCAGAACTAGAGCTGCGGGAACTTTACAAAACCTATTATAAAAACAGGAAACCGGTAGAAGCGGTTAAGAATTTTAGTCTTACTTGTAAAGATGGAGAGTTTGTGGCTCTTCTGGGCCCATCAGGTTGCGGCAAGTCAACAACCTTACGGATGATTGCCGGGTTGGAGGTTATTACAGCCGGACAGATTCTCATTGGCGGAAGGGTAATTAATAACTTGCCGCCAAAAGATCGCGGCGTCGGTTTGGCCTTTGAGAATTATGCCCTGTACCCGCCGTTAACAGTTTACGAAAATATTGCCTTCAACTTGCGGGCCAGGGGAGTAAAACAGGAAGAGATAGATCGCCAGGTAAAACATATTGCTGAAGTCTTGCGGATTAAAGATTTGCTCAATACAAAACCGGGGGCCCTTTCAGGTGGACAAAAGCAAAGGGTAAATATTGCCCGGGCGATTGTGCGTAGGGCCGAGGTACTCTTACTCGATGAACCCCTTTCCCACCTGGACGGGAAGATGCGCCAACAGATGCGTACCGAGATCAAACGTCTGCATATCGATTTTAAAAATACAACTGTCCTTGTTACCCACGATCAATTGGAGGCTATGGCCCTGGCCGATAGGATCGCCATTATGAAGGATGGCCTTCTCCAGCAATATGGGACTCCATTGGAGGTTTATAATCACCCGCTCAATGAGTTTGTGGCCGGTTTCATTGGCGAACCGCCGATGAACCTATTTACCGTCAATGTCGAGGCTGGCGACGGGGAGAAACAATTCCGCTTTAAAGAAACGGATATCCATTTCAAAGTACCTGACCGTTACCGGGAGCTAGTGAGAGAGGGTCAGAGTTATCGCCTGGGTATCCGCCCGAACGATGTCAAGGTGGTGGTGGGTGAAGGCCAGTACTCTTTAGCGCTAAAGGTGGCAGTATTTGAGAATCTGGGTGAAGAGAGGAGGATTATGATTAGGCTTAACGGATCGCCAATGATTATAGTGATGCAGGAGAGATATCGTTTAGCGCCTGGTGATATAGTTCATGTATACTTCGATCCCGAAAGGACGCACTTATTTAATTTAGTCGATGGGACACGGATTCAATAAATAAGGAGTGGGAAAGATGGGTCTTAGAAAGACGGTTATCGCTAATGGCAAGCCAATCCTACCAGAAAAGATGAAAGCAGTTGTTGCCTATGCCCCGGGGGATTATCGTCTGGAAGAAGTCCCCACGCCCAGGGCTGGTGCGGGTGAGATGGTCATTGAGGTTGAGGCTTGCGGTATCTGCGCCGGAGATAGTAAGTCTTTTGGTGGGGCCCCTAGTTTCTGGGGTGACGAGACCCAGCCCCCCTATATTAAGGCTCCCATGATTCCCGGCCATGAGTTTATTGGTTTTGTGGCCGAAATCGGCGAAGGGGTAAAGGGCTTTAACATTGGCGACCGGGTAATATCGGAACAGATCGTCCCCTGCTGGGAATGTCGCTTCTGTAAAAGTGGGCAGTACTGGATGTGTGAGAAACATGATGTTTATGGTTTCCAAAATAATGTTAATGGCGGCATGGCCGAATTTATGAAGTTCCCCAAGGAAGCCATTAACTACAAAGTTCCTGAAGACATGGCTATTGAAGACGCTGTTTTAATAGAACCATATGCGTGTTCCCTACATGCCGTCCAGCGCGCCCAGATAAAATATGGTGATGTAGTTGTCATTTCCGGTGCCGGTACCCTGGGGCTGGGTATGGTCGGGGCCGCCCGCCTGGCGGGACCAGGGAAATTAATTGTCCTTGATTTAATTGATAGCCGCCTGGAACTAGCTAAAGAATTTGGTGCTGATCTAGTCATGAACCCTGGGAAAACCGACGTTGTGAAGGAAATTAAAGCTCTAACCGATGGTTACGGCTGTGATATATATATTGAAGCCACGGGTCATCCTAAATCCGTCGAGCAGGGTTTAATGGCTATCCGCAAGCTGGGCCGTTTTGTCGAGTTCAGTGTCTTTGGTGAGCCGACAACTGTTGACTGGAGCATAATCAGCGACCGTAAAGAGCTGGATGTATTGGGGTCACATTTGGGACCCTATTGTTATCCGTTAGTAATTGAAGGTATTGCTTCCGGCAAACTACCTACGCGAGGTGTTGTCACGCATAAACTACCCCTGGATAAATTCCTGGAAGGCTTCGAGCTTGTTCATGATAGCGCCAAATCATTGAAGGTCATATTAGTACCCTAAGTTCGAGCAATCCATGAACGAGGTGACAGCTATGAAAATGAAAAAGCTTATTAACAATCCAACTGATGTTGTTGACGAAATGTTGGAGGGCTTTGTAGCGGCCCATAAGAATTATGTCCGCCAGCTACCGGAGAATAAAAGGGCGGTTGTCAGTGTTAATACCGTCCGCCCGGGAAAAGTTGGGGTTATCGTTGGTGGCGGTTCTGGGCATAAACCTGCCTTTATTGGCTATGTGGGAAAAGGTGTTGCCGATGGTGTTGCGGTGGGTAACATATTCGCTTCCCCACCGCCGGACCCGATACTGGCTGCTACTAAGGCTGTTAATGGGGGCGCCGGTGTAATCTATCTCTACGGCAACTATGCCGGTGACTGTATGAATTTCGATATGGCGGCTGAGTTAGCAGCCTTAGAAGGTATCCGGGTGGAGACGGTAAGGGTGACCGACGATGTCGCCTCGGCTCCTAAAGAGGAAGCTGAGCGCCGCCGGGGTATTGCCGGAGACTTTTTCATCTTTAAGATTGCCGGAGCGGCTGCGGAACGTGGTTACGATCTGGACAACGTCGTCCGTATAACAAGGCTGGCCAATGATAACACCCGCTCGATGGGCGTTGCCCTTTCGCCCTGCGCCGTGCCCCAAACCTGTGAACCCAGCTTTGTTCTCGGGGAAGATGAAATGGAAATCGGGCTGGGGGTTCATGGCGAGCCGGGGGTACAAAGGGGTAAATTGGAACCGGCCGATAAAGTGGCGGATTCTTTGGTTGATCGCATACTTGATGACATGCCTTTGAGCAAAGATGATCGCGTCGCCGTTCTCATCAACGGGCTGGGAGCCACCCCTTATCTGGAGCTATACATTATGTACCGGCGCGTCCACCAGCGGCTTACAGAGTTAGGGGTAGATATTCACCGCGCTTACGTCGGCGAGTATATCACCTCCCTGGAGATGGGCGGCTGCTCGGTAACCATCATGAAGCTTGATGCTGAACTGGCTTCCTTGGTGGATGATCCGGCCGATTGCCCGATGTTTGTTCAAAAATAGGGGGATGCATCATGGCCTTATTAACAGCCCGGGATTTACGGTCCTGGCTTCTGTTTACAGCCGATCGGATTGAGGAGCGGAAGGATTATTTATCAGAACTCGATCGCCATCTTGGTGACGGCGATCATGGGGTAACCATGTCCATCGGCTGGCAGGCAGTCAAAAATAAGTTGCAGGCTTTATCAGATGTAAATGATTGCGGTGAACTCCTGAAAACTACCGGTATGACCTTTCTATCGGCAGTTGGCTCCTCTGTCGGCCCCCTCTATGCCACGGCCTTTCTTCGGGCCGCGGCCATCGCCCAGGGTAAAACCGGGTTGAATGAAAACGAAATTATTGCCCTCTGGGTAGCTTTTGTTAAGGGTATTCAGGAGCGCGGCAAGGCTGAGGTAGGGGAAAAGACCATGGTTGATTATTGGGTCCCGGCATCTGAAGCCCTACAACAGGCTCATGGTGAAGGGAAGGATATTCTCACCTGCCTGAGGGTCGCAGCCGAGGGCGGTAAAAAAGGGATGCAGGCAACGAAGGATATGCTGGCGAAAAAAGGACGCTCCAGCCGGTTGGGGGAGCGCTCCCGGGGTTGTTTGGATCCGGGGGCAAGTTCAGCAGATGTAATTTTCAGTGGTTTTGTTGAATTTTTTGAGGGAATTATCGGCTAGATACGAAGCGACCTTTTATCTGAGCTGGTATGGCTGTAAAAGTGAACCTTGATTTTTACAGCCATACTAGCCGCATATCGGCGATATTTTACCCATTTAAAATAACCGGGAGTTGCGGGGAGAGTAATCCAAATGAAGATAGCAGTTATCGGCGATAAGTTGGTAAAACAAGAGATTTATGAGGAGGTTCTAAGGCAACACCTTGATTTTGTTCCGGATTTAAAGATTGAGGGGTTTCCAGTCGAATGGCCTGATATCCCTTTGCAAAACGGTCCGGAAGTAAAAGAATTTGTAGGCTCCGAGGACGAGATTATTGCTTTAATTAAGGATGCTGAGATTTTCCTTACCAATGTGGCTCCTGTCACCGAAAAAATACTTCGGGCGGCCCTAAAATTAAAAATAATCGGCTGTTCCCGCGGCGGACCGGTGAATATCAATATAGCGGCGGCTACTAGGAGGGGTATACCGGTATTTTATACCCCCGGGCGTAACGCTCCGGTGGTGGCCGAATTTACCATAGGAATGATCCTGGCCGAGATCTTGAACATTGCCCGGGCTCACGCGGCCTTGATTAAGGGAACCTGGCGGGGCGATTTCTATATTTACGAAAAGACGGGCTTCGAACTAGAGGGTAAAATCGCCGGAGTTATCGGCCTGGGTGCTGTTGGCCAGCGGGTGGCCAGGTTACTAAAGTCCTTTAATATGAAAGTTTTGGCCTTCGATCCCCACGTAAATGACGAGGTTTTTAGTAAGTGTGGGGTGGAGAGGGTGCCCCTGGAGAGGTTGCTGAAAGAAGCGGATATCGTTACCCTGCATGCCAGGTTGACGCCGGAGACGACAAAAATGATCAATGGCACCACCCTGGCCTTGATGAAACCTACTGCTTATTTTATTAACACGGCCCGGGGCGGACTGGTTGATTATCCTGCTCTATACCAGGTGTTAAAGGCGAAACGTATTGCCGGGGCGGCGCTGGATGTTTTCGAGGAGGAGCCTCTGCCTGATAATAGTCTCCTATTTAGCCTGGATAATGTGACTATAACGCCCCATATCGGTGGGGCCTCCAGGGAAACAGCCTTTCGTTCGGCAGATATACTGGTGGCGGAAATAAAGAAGTATCTTTTAGGCCAGCCAGTGCAATACTGCCAGAATTCAGAGGTGTTGCAGTCGGCTATAGAAGCAAGCTAGCAGGAAGAGCTGTTAAAAAGTAAGCAAAGCGGCAAGACAGCAAGACTTTATAATCCCTAGTTTCTATGTGGTAGTATGTTTTGCCCTTTGCCTATAGGCAGTACAGGGGGATCAGGAAAATGTTTACTGGGATGCCTCATCTTATAGGTGTTGATGCCGGAACTTCAGTTATAAAGGCTGTGCTATTTGACCCTGAAGGCAATGAGTTATTAACAGCGGGGGAGAAAGTCCCCGTTCTTACTGGTGTAAATTATACTGCCGAACAGGATATGGAGCAAGTCTGGCAGGCGGTCAGAAATTCGGTCAAGACTTTATTGGCTGGTGGCGGGATTGATCCAGCTTCGGTTGTTGCTATCGGGGTGACCGGGCAGGGTGACGGCTGCTGGTTAATTGACGAAGGGGGACGGCCGGTGCGACCGGCTATTCTCTGGTCCGACGGCCGGGCGGCAGCAGTCGTTAATGAATGGCAGGAGCAAGGCATAACAAAAGAGGTATGGAAGATTAACGGCACCGTACTTTTCCCTGGCAGCCAGGCCCCTATCCTGCAATGGTTACGTATCAATGAAGCTGGAACCCTGCGCCAGGCCCGGTGGAGTTTATATTGTAAGGATTGGGTCGCCTTTAAGTTAACAGGTGAAGTGGCCACGGATGAAACAGACGCCTCCCGGCAGTTTTTTGATATCTTGAACCGTAGCTATGCAGAACATTTAATTGACGTTTTTAATCTCCGGAATTATCGGTACCTATTACCCCCGATTCTACCAACCGGAGCGATAAGAGGTTATCTCCAGCCTGGCCCTGCCGCGGCAATAGGGTTGCCGTCAGGTATTCCTGTAGTGGCGGGACCACTGGATGTGGTCGCTTCCGCCTTGGGTTTAGGATGTATTAATGAAGAATCGGCTTTTACAATTCTTGGGACCACCATTTTTAACGGTTTTACCTTGAACGCACCTTCGATTAATCAGGATGAGGCCGGTATGAATATTTGCCACGGCCTCCCGGATAAATGGCTTAGAGGCATGCCGCTAATGAGTGGTACGCCAAACCTGGATTGGTTTCTAGAAAACCTGGGTCACAAATTTCGATGGCAGGCCGGTACGAGCAATTTAGATGTCTATAAACACCTGGATGAAGTAATCGATAGAGTACCACCGGGAGCTGGGGGTGTAATGTATCATCCTTATATCTCACCTGCCGGTGAAAGGGCACCTTTTGTGAACACTTCTGCCCGGGCTCAGTTCATCGGCTTAAGCCTTTTAGCGAATACTGAAAACTTGCTAAGGGCCGTTTATGAAGGGCTCTCCTACGCCATCCGCGATTCCTTTGATGACGTTCTTGATAAAATCAGCGAGCTGCGGCTATGCGGGGGTGGGGCGAAGAGCCGGGTTTGGCCCCAGATCATTGCGGATGTAACGGGTAAAGAAGTATCTATAGCTAAAGGCACGGAATTCGGGGCCAAAGGGGCGGCCTTAAACGCCGGCGTTGCGGTTGGGTTTTATGATTCCCTTTCCGGGGCCATCGCCAAGACAGTTGGTTTTGCTCGTAAATATTTTCCCGACAAACGAAACCATGAAAAATATAATGCCTTCTATAAAGTTTATCGTATGACTCGTAAGACCATGCCGCCCCTGTGGGAGGCCTTACAATGTGCTAATAGTTTTACAGGCCAGGCCTGATTTCTGTAATAGTTATAGGGGAGTTATGGAGGAAAGGAGAAAAAATAATGAGGGTCGCATTAGGTTCTGATCACCTGGGGTTTGATTTAAAAGAACAACTGAAGGAATTTGTGGCTTCCCTTGGTCATGAGGTTATGGACTATGGTTGCTCATCCCACGAACCGGTTGATTATCCCGAAATCGCCGGTGATCTTGCCAGGGGGATTTTAAAGGGTGAGGCGGAACGAGGTATTTTAATCTGCGGTACTGGTATTGGTATGGCGATGGCCGCCAATAAAGTAAAGGGTATCCGGGCGGCCCAGTGTATGGATGTCTATTCGGCGGAGAGGGCGGCGAAGAGTAATAACGCCCACATTATCACTCTGGGGGCCCTTGTTATAGGTAAAGAAGTCGCCAAGAGCGTGGTTAAGACCTGGTTGGAGAGTTATTTTAGCGGCGGCCCATCCCAGCGGAAGATCGAAAAGATTATGGCCCTGGAACGAGCGCAATAACCGGCGGCCAGGGATAGGAAGTGAATTTATATGGCCGGTTACTTGTTAGGCATGGATATTGGCACCACCAATGTCAAGGCCGTTCTTTTCACTGGGGCGGGGGAAGCAGTTGCCCAGGCCAGGGCGGAATATCCCACCCATTTTCCGGCGGTCGGTTGGGCGGAACAGGATCCAGAACTCTGGTGGCAGGCGGCAATTACAGTACTTCGAGGTGTTATAGCTCAAGCAAAGATAAATCCGGGGGAAATAGCCGCCCTAAGCATCAGTTCCCAGGCTCCCACCATGTTACCGGTGAACGATCAAGGCGATCCTTTACGCCCGGCCCTTATCTGGATGGATCGGCGTTCAGAGGAACAATGTAATTACCTGCGGCAGGAGATTGGCGAAGAAAGGATGCTCCGGGTTACTGGTAATAGAATCGATCCTTATTTTATGCTGCCCAAACTCCTGTGGTTTAAGAAGTATGAGCCCCAATTGTTTCAGCAGACGGCCAGGGTGCTGCAAGCTAATGGCTACCTGAACTATAAATTAACGGGCCGCTTTTCCCTCGATAGGGCCCACGCCAGCCTAACCCAGGTTTATGATGTCCATACCGGCCAGGTGGCCTTTGACCTGTGTCAGGAATTGGGGCTGCCACCGGAATTATTTCCGGAGTTATATGATTGCGCTGCGGTTATCGGTGGCGTGACCAGAGAAGCAGCGGCGAGTACAGGCCTGACTCCAGGCACGCCGGTAGTTGCTGGAACAGTCGATGGTGCGGCTGCTGCTATGGAAACGGGGGTCATTGGACCGGGAGAGGCTGTCGAGATGTCTGGGACCTCCACCGTGGTCTTGTTGGGATCAGCTAGTTTAAATAATAATGGTCGATTGATTTCTATGTATCATGCTCTTAAGGGGCACTACCTGGTCATTGGTGCTGCAAGTTCAACCGGAGCGTCATTAAAATGGTTTCGGGATCAGTTCGGATATATGGAACGCTTGGCGGCGGAGGAATTAAAACTGGATGCCTATGATTTAATGAACCTGGAAGCGAGTACTGTGTCGCTAGATGCGGGGGGGATTATCTTTCTTCCTTATATGATGGGTGAACGTTCGCCCATTTGGGACACTTATGCCCGAGGGGTTTTTGTCGGTTTAACGTTGAAGACTACTCGCGGGCAGATGATCCGCGCTATTATGGAGGGAGCTGCTTTTGCATTATATCATAACCTACAGGAGGCGGCAGCTATTGGTCTAGAGGTAAAAGAATTACGTTGCGTCGGTGGCGGGGCCCTCAGTACCCTGTGGTTAAAGATTAAAGCCTCCGTAACCAACCTGCCGGTCATGGTGCCAGAGACTTCGTTGGGGGCACCATTTGGTGACGCCCTTTTGGCCGGGGCGGGCATAGGGATGTATAAGGATATTATAACTTTAACGAAAGATTTAATCCGTTTTAAACAAAGAATAGAGCCCGATAGCCGGTGGCATGCAATTTATCAGGAGCTTTATGAAGTATATCGGGATCTATATAACCATATACGCGCAGATTTATTTAAATTGGCCCATATTAAAGCCGGAATTCGAGGGCCTTAGGCATCCCTTGATACCAGTCAGGTATTATAAACATTATGGATTGGTGGAGGCTGGCAGATGTTAACAGGCAAGGTGGCTTTAATTACCGGAGCCGCCCGAGGGATTGGCCGGGCTATCGCTACCGGCCTGGCTGAGCATGGGGCGGCGGTGGCGGTTAATTATCGGACCAGCGAAGGGGCGGCCCTGGAACTCGTGAAGGAAATTGAGGCTCAAGGTGGCGAGGCTTTACTCTGCCGGGCGGATGTATCCGACCGCGGGCAGGTAACGGCAATGATAGCGACGATTGTCGATACCTGGGGCGGCATTGACATTCTCGTCAACAATGCCGGTATTATGGAGGACAATTTTTTGGTCGATATTACCCTGGAGGAATGGGAAAGGGTAATTAATGTTAACCTGCGAGGGGCTTTTCTTTGCACGCAAGCGGTTATCCCGCTGTTACAGGCCCGGGGCGGGGGCCGGATTATCAATATTTCCTCCCAGGCAGCTTTAGCTGGTTCACGCCGGCACGTCCATTATGCTACTGCGAAAGCCGGCCTGTTAGGATTTACCTACTCTCTGGCTAAAGAGTTGGGGCCCTATGGTATTACTGTAAATGCTGTTTCCCCGGGGCGCATAGTGACGGATATGATTAAAGAACGCATGCAGGGTAGGGAGGAAGAATGGCTCCAGCAAACACCGTTGCAACGCCTGGGTGAACCAGAGGAGGTGGCGGCGGCAGTGGTATTTTTGGCCTCAGAGAAAGCTAGTTATATAACAGGTACCAATCTCCAGGTCGACGGGGGCCTGCTCATGGGATAAATCTGGGAGTAAATAGGGATTGCAGCCAGTAAGGCAGATTCGGCAGATTCAGCAGATTCAGCGGATTTAAAGGAGGCAATTTTATTATGGTTTTAGAGGATAAGGTTAAACAGGATATTGTCGAAGTCGGCAGGCGTATCTATGCCAATGGGTATGTTGCCTCTAACGACGGTAATATCAGCGTTCGGATTGGTGAGAATGAGTTCTTGATTACTCCCACAGGCGTCAGCAAGGGTTTCATGACCCCCGAGATGATTATCAAGGTCGACGGGGAGGGTCATCAATTAGCAGGCGATCTGCAACCTTCATCCGAGCTCAAGATGCATTTAGCTGTTTACAAACAACGTCCGGATGTAGGCGCTGTCGTTCATGCCCATCCACCTGTGGCGACGGCTTTTGCTGTTGCTGGTATTCCCCTGGATAAGCCAGTACTTCCAGAGATTGTAATCAACCTCGGGGCGATTCCTATTGCTAAATATGGGACGCCATCTACCGAAGAGCTCCCCCTGGCGATAAGGGAGTATCTCAATAAATACGATGCAGTCTTACTTGCCAACCACGGTGCCCTGACCCTGGGGCAAGATGTATATAATGCTTACTATAAAATGGAATCAATTGAGCATTTTGCTAAGATAAGCCTGTTCGCCAGGCAACTCGGGGGAGAGCGGGAATTACCTTATTATGAAGTTACAAAATTACTACAGGTGCGGGAGAAGATGGGTATTCCTGGTCGTCATCCCGGCTGTATTGGTTGAGATGCCGGCGGCATCTTGGAGGAGCATCCCTGTTAAATTTAGTTAAGTTGTTAACCACCCTGATGGACGGGGCTATTGACAATCACGTAAAAAGGTACTAGTATAAAATCAGTTAAAATTATATAATGATTTAGAGCAGAGATTATGAGAAGCTCTACCAGGAAATGAATTTATGCCCTGGTGGAGCTTTTAATTTTTCAGGCCGGATGAGGAGAAATTTAGATGAAACGATTTGCAGGTTATATTTTTGACCTCGATGGTACGGTCTACCTGGGAGACGATCCTTTGCCAGGAGCAGTGGAGACAATTGGTGAATTGATGCGGCAGGGCTCTCGATGCGTTTTTCTCTCCAATAAACCTATTGAGCCTGTACAAAGATATAGCGAGAAGTTAAGGAAGATGGGAATACCGGTTAATGATAACGCAGTTATAAATTCTTCAGTAGTTATGGCCCGTTATTTAAGCCACAGACAGCCAGGAGCAAAAGTATATTTAGTAGGGGAACAACCCCTTGCTGATGAGCTAACCAGGGCGGGGTTAATTATAACCAATAATCCTGATGAAGCCGAGTATGTAGTTATCTCCTGGGACCGGGGTTTTAATTACCAGAAGCTCAATGATGCCATGCAGGCTGTCTTTAAGGGCGCCCATATGGTAGCCACCCATCCGGACCGGGCCTGCCCGGTACCCGGCGGGCTGGTACCGGATGCCGCCGGGATGATTGCCGCCATTGAGGCGGTTACCGGTAAGCAGTGTGAAGAGGTTGTCGGTAAGCCATCCAGGTGGACGGTTACCGCCGCCCTGGAACAACTCGGATTAGCACCCAGGGAGGTTTTAATGGTTGGCGACCGGCTGGAGACGGATATAAAGATGGGGCAAACGGCAGGAATTAGCACGGCTCTGGTGTTGACGGGAATAACGCGACCGGAGGATCTGGCAACCGCTACGATCCAGCCTGATTACGTACTGACGGGCTTAGCGGATTTACTTAAGGGTGATTAAAATGAGCGGGGAAACCAGTATCGTCATTATCGGCGGCGGCATTACCGGTGCCGGTATCCTCTGGGATCTTACGTTACGGGGCCTCAAGTGTACGTTAATTGAAAAGGGAGACTTCTGTAATGGGGCTTCGGGGCGTAATCACGGCCTATTGCACAGTGGCGGCAGGTATGCCGTTGAAGACCCGGAGTCGGCGGCCGAGTGCGCCTCCGAGAATAACATTCTAAGGAAGATAGCTCCCTGGGCCATTGATCCCTGTGACGGGCTCTTTGTAAAGCTGAAGAAAGATAACGGGGAATATAGCGGCCGGTGGTTGGACGGGTGCCGGGAAGCCGGGATCAGGGTGGCAAAGGAACCATGGGCCTCTATCTTCAAATGTTGCCCTTACTTGAATCCAGACGTTGAAGAAGCGTACCGTGTTCAGGATGCGGCTGTTGATGTCTACAAACTGGTTCAGGGGTTGGTGCTGGCTGCACGTAACTTGGGAGCTGAAATTAAGTATAGGACGGAGGTAGTAGGTTTTATTATTAAGGGTGATGTAGTTAGCGGGGTACAGATACGTGATGTCCCTACTGGCATCGAAACAATTATTAAATCCTCGTTGGTAATCAACGCTGCGGGTGCCTGGGCTGGTATAATAGCCAGGCAGGCTGGCTG
This sequence comes from Moorella naiadis (nom. illeg.), assembly GCF_051020825.1. Classification (NCBI taxonomy): domain Bacteria; kingdom Bacillati; phylum Bacillota; class Clostridia; order Neomoorellales; family Neomoorellaceae; genus Neomoorella; species Moorella naiadis (nom. illeg.). Next base: position 79,306 of record NZ_JAXGFQ010000008.1, on the reverse strand, counting down.
TCGCCTTGATATAACCCCTGACCGGGGTGTTTTACTGGTGTTTAATGCGCGGCTGGCCAGCTCGGTAATTAACCGGCTCCGGGAACCCGGTGACGGCGATATTCTGGTGCCTTCCTATAACGTGGCGATTTTTGGTACGACCAGTGGCCTTACCAGTAACCCGGATGGGCAAAGGGTTGAACGGCAGGAGGTAGAGAGGTTATTAAAAGCCGGGGAAGAGCTTATCCCCGGTCTCGCCGATTTTCGTCAATTAAGGGCTTATACCGGTGTAAGGCCGCTGCTGGGAGCTCCTGCCACCAAGGATCCACGTGCTTTGTCGCGCACGTTTAAAGTCATCGATCACGCCCGCGAGGACGGAGTTGGCGGTTTTATATCCTCAATAGGAGGCAAGTTCACTACCTACCGCTTGATGGCTGAAAAGACGGCCGATGTTGCGGCATCAATTTTAGGATATAATCAATCTTCTATAACGGCCACGACCACGGTCCCTTTACCGGAAGAAAGCAGAAAAACCTGGGCCCTTAAAGGCCAGCGGAGATCTCCTGGCCCCCCAACGGTACTGGCAAAGGATGAAAACGGCCAGGGGAGTTATCAGAAGGGGACCAGGGAGCAAAGCCTCCAAGGGGGGGAAGGGGGCCAGCGCATAATTTGCGAGTGTGAGGATATAACAGCCGGCGAAGTGCTGGCAGTTGCTGATGATCTCCCGACGTTCAGCCTGAATGACTTGCGGCATCGTTCCCGTTTCGGTATGGGAACCTGCCAGGGAACCTTCTGTAGTTATCGGGTACTTGGCTTATTAAACGAAACCGGTCGTATAAAAACCGGTGCAGGGCCATCCTTGTTAGTAGATTTTCTTTATGAACGCTGGAAGGGAATTCTCCCGGTTTGTTCCGGGGAGCAATTAAAGGAAACGGAGTTTACCCATGCCCTATATACCTATACCCTGGGGTTGGACTTCACGTCTAATTATAGCAAGGGGAAGGAATAACCGATGTATCAGGAGCCGGCTTATGAACGTTGTTATGATGTGCTAGTCATTGGTGCCGGCCTGGCAGGCCTGTTTACCGCATTAATAATAAATAAAATGGGTTTGCAGGTGGCCATAGTTGCCCGTGGGGTGGGAGCGATTGCTGTCAGTACGGGATTTATCGATGTTTTAAAGCAAACACCTGATGGTAGGCCGACAGATGACCTGGCTGAGGCCTTTGCCAGGTTACATTCCCGGTTTCCTGAGCATCCCTATGCGAAAACGGGTTGGGATAAGCTAACGGCTGCCGAAGATTATTTACTTGAACTGGTACAACCGGGCGGCCTCAAATATGTGCGCCCATACGCCAACGCCAATGTACAAGTAGTCACGGCCCTGGGTTTATTAAAGCCTACCCACCTGCTACCCGAATCGGCTGCTGTTGCGGGTGCCCTGCAGAATAAAAGGGTAGCTGTCATATCCTTTAAAGGATATAGTGATTTCAATGCCGCCCTGGTACAAAGCAATCTATCCCAGTTGTTGCCGAGCACCCAGACGAGCTGGACCTCGATGGGCCTTCCCTGGAAGAAAGGTAACGAACCGCCTGGTAACCCCAGAGGCCCCGCTATTGCCCGGTGGTTAGATGACGAAGAAGGACGGGAAGAGTTCCTCAAGTGCCTAAAGGAGGGCCTTCCTCGGCGGGAAGCACCGCAGATTGTTCTTTTACCTGCCGTACTTGGTTTACGATATCATGCCGCCGTCTGGAATATGATCCGGGAGGCCCTCGGTATTGAGGTGCTGGAAGTGCCGACCCTGCCGCCGTCAGTACCGGGACTGAGGCTCTTCAATGCCCTGCGGACTGAGCTGGACTCCCGGCGTATGCATTTAAATCTTAACGGCAATGTCATCCGTGGGTCAACTTCTACGGGAAGGGTCGAATATGTTGATCTCGCCAGTGAAGGTAAGGTTGTGCGCTACCGTGCCAAGTATTTTGTCCTGGCTGCCGGTGGTATCTACGGCGGCGGCTTAATCGAACGCGATGGTGCGGTTTGGGAGCCTTTATTTAATAGTCCCCTGGATGGAGAGTGTTATCTAAATTTCCAGGAGTTCCCTTTTGGCACCGGTGTAGTAGTAGAGAAGGATTTACGGGTCAAGGGTTTTACTAATTTACTGGCCTGCGGTCGGATACTGGGTGGTCATAATCCTTATAGCGAAGGTTGTGGTAATGGGGTGGCCCTGGCCACAGCCTGGATGGCGGGTGCGACGATAAAAGGAGAAGCGGTAGGATGAAACTTACTGATATTAACGTAAAGGAATTCGAGGCCTGCCAGAAGTGTTCGTTATGCGAGAGCTTCTGTCCTGTCATACCTATAAAGCCTTCATTTCCAGGTCCTAAAATTGGTGGGGCCAATGCTGCCCGCCTGGTAGCTATGAAATCAGCGGTGCAGGGAATGGAAGCCTGGCTTGAGGACCTGGATTATTGTACCGATTGCCGTACCTGTGATGTGGTCTGCCCGAGTAATATTAAGCCGGCTACCCTAATTATGAAGCAACGCTGGCAGATAAAGGGCCGGACGCACCGGACATTGCGCGAGTTTATTTTAAGCCGCCCGGACCGGCTGGGCGCTCTGACCTCCCTCTGGCCCGGTGGCGTTAACCTTATTTTGAAGCAGAAGGTAATCAGGATAGCAGCCGCTCTGGTGGCGGGAATTACGGCCGAGCGCAGTTTGCCCGGGTATGCCCGGAGGACCTTTCGTAATTGGTATGCCGGCATATACAATAAAACAGCTCCTAAACCGGATAGGGTGGCTTATTTTTATGGTTGCTACACCAATTTCTACCGGCCGGATATTGGTAAGGGTCTGGTACAATTATTTCAGGTTCAGGGCGTCGGCGTTGAACTGCCCGAACAAAAGTGTTGCGGGCTGCCCCTGGCCATTAACGGCGATTTTGCAAGCGCCCGGAACCTGGCTGCTGCCAATCTGAGGCATATCCTGCCTTATGTGGAAGCAGGGCTGCCCCTGGTTTTTACCTGCCCCTCCTGCGCGGCTATGTTTAAATCCTATTATACCGAAGTCTATGACTTGCCGGGTGCAGAGAAAGTGGCGCGGGCCAGTTTTGACGCCTGCGAATATATCTTGAGTGCTATGCCGGGTCTGCTGGAAAAAAGCAATCCTGAGCCGGTGCCTTTAAAAGTAGCCTATCATACCCCCTGCCACCTGCGGGCGCAGGGGATAGGCACTCCGGCCGTGGAGTTACTGGAGGCTATTCCCGGCCTTGGCCTGAAGGTGCTGAGGAATAACTGTTGTGGTATGGCAGGTACTTATGGCTATAAAACCGAAAGGTATGATGTTGCTATGAAAATAGGCGCAGCGTTATTTCAGGATATCCAAAACTACCGCCCTGATCTGGTGGTCACGGATTGTGGCACCTGTGCTCTGCAGATCCAGGAAGGAACTGGTTACCTGGTAAGGCACCCGGTGGAGTTACTTTACCAGGCTTATACAGCAGGCAGCAGTTAGCAGGCAACTTTAAAGCTCTGCCTCTTTTCCCTGGGAGTTTTACAATGAAAGGTCTCTGCTATTCGGGATACTATAGCGGGTAACAATATTGCCGGCAATGGCCTTTCGAGTTTTGGGGTATATAGTAAAATTGTTAATAGGATAGATCGGAGGGGGTTTAAAAGCTTTGCTAATTTCTAAGAAGGTTTTCGCAACCCTGAAACAGTACCCGGTGATCCCAGCTCTATGGGGCGAACAGGCCCTTAATTCCTTGCTAGATATACCGGCAGCGGTAATTTCCCTGCAGTTTGGCAGCATTATTGACCTGGCCTTAATCTGCGCGAAACTTCATGAGGATTATAAAGCCGTTGTTTTTATCCATGTTGAGCTAATCAGGGGTATCGGCAGTGATAATTACGCTGTGGAGTATGTAAAACAATGCGGCGGTGACGGTATTATTAGTACCAAGCCTTCTTTGATTGAAGCTGCTCACAGTGCGGGGATATTGAGTATCTTGCGGACATTCATCGAGGATTCCCGGAGCCTGAAGAGAGCAATGGATATTACCCGCAAGACGGCACCTGATGCCCTGGATATCCTTCCCGGACCGGTAATCCCGGAAATAATCCTCGATCTCAGGAGTAAACTGTCGCAGCCAATTATCGCCAGCGGGCTGATAAAAAGAAAGGAACAGGTGCAGAAGTTGTTAACTGCGGGTTGTCTCGCTATCAGTACTAGCCACAATGAGCTATGGGCTTTAAATAAGGGCTTTAAGAATAAATTCGAGTGACTGCTTTGGCAAGGGGGTTAAAGTTTATGCCCAGGTACTCCGTTGGGATAGACTTCGGTACGGAATCAGCGCGGGCCCTACTATTGGATCTTGATAGTGCAAGTGAACTGGCTACGGCGGCCATGGCTTACCCGCACGGGGTAATGGATGAAAGCTTACCTGATGGAACTCGTCTACCGCCAGATTGGGCCCTGCATCACCCTGATGACTATATTGAGGTTTTGCCAAGGATTATACCGGCAGTTTTACAGGAGGCGGGCGTAGCCGGTAAAGACGTTATTGGCATCGGCATCGACTTTACAGCCTGTACCCTGTTACCTATTAAAAAAGACGGCACCCCACTTTGTAACCTACCACCCTTTAAAAATAATCCCCATGCCTATGTCAAACTGTGGAAGCACCACGCGGCTCAACCGGAGGCGAATAGACTGAACGCTATTGCCGGGGAGAGACGCGAGGGTTTTTTAGCCCGGTATGGCGGTAGGGCTTCTTCAGAGTGGCTGGTGCCCAAAGTATGGCAGGTATTAAACGAGGCGCCCGAGGTTTACCAGGCGGCCGACGAATTTATCGAAGCCGCCGACTGGGTGGTTTTACAGCTTACGGGTTGTGAAAAACGTAATAGTTGTGCAGCGGGGTATAAAGCCTTCTGGCATAAAAGGGAGGGCTATCCTGCGCCGGAGTTTTTTAAAGCCCTGGACCCGCGCCTGGAAGATCTGGTAGCTAGCAAATTGCAACAGGATATCTACCCCGCCGGTACAAAAGCCGGCGAGCTCAGGGAGGAAATAGCGGCTTTAATCGGGCTGTCACCGGGTACAGCGGTGGCGGTCGGTAATGTGGATGCCCATGTGGCCGTCCCTGCCATGGGGGTTACTGAGCCGGGTAAAATGGTGATGATCATGGGCACCTCAATCTGCCATATGGTTTTAGCGGAGAAGGAAGTTGCCGTATCCGGGATCTGCGGGGTGGTGGAAGACGGCATCATTCCGGGTTACTACGGTTACGAAGCCGGTCAGGCAGCGGTGGGCGACACCTTTGCCTGGTTTGTGGCAAATTGTGTTCCAGGTTATTATTACGACGAGGCCCGGCGCCGGGGAATGGATATACATGCTTTACTGGCGCAAAAGGCGGGGGCTTTAAAACCAGGGCAGAGTGGTTTGCTGGCCCTGGATTGGTGGAATGGCAATCGGTCGGTACTTGTCGACGCTGATCTTACGGGGATGGTTCTGGGTCTGAACATGGGAACCAGGCCGGAGGAAATATACAGGTCTCTGATTGAAGCTACGGCCTTCGGTACCAGAGTTATTATTGAAAATTTTATTGCCAATGGGATCGAAGTTAAAGAACTCTATGCTTGCGGTGGCCTGGCGGAAAAAAGCCCCCTCCTCATGCAGATTTATGCAGATGTTACCAACCTGGAGATTAAAGCAGCGAAATCCCAACAGGCTTCGGCCCTGGGTGCCGCCATGTTTGGTGCCGTAGCCGCAGGTGTAGAACGGGGCGGCTTTAAAGATATCCTGGCTGCAGCCAGGGTTATTCCAGCCTTAAAAGAAAAAACCTTCAAGCCCCTGCCGGCCAATGGGGAAGTTTATAACCGTCTTTTTCAAGAGTATCAAAGCCTGCACGATTATTTTGGCCGGGGCGGGAATAAGGTTATGCAGCACCTGAAGGCCATTAAGGAGGGGGTTCTTCATGCTTGAAACCTTAAAAGAGCGGGTGTACCGTATGAACCTGATGCTGCCGCAGAATAACCTGGTAACTATGACCAGCGGCAACGTCAGCGGCAGGGATGAGGCGAGCGGATATATAGTTATTAAACCGAGCGGGATATTGTACGAAGAGTTGCGACCAGAAGCTATGGTAGTCGTCGACCTCGAGGGCAATGTTATCGAAGGAAAACTAAAGCCTTCAGTAGATACGGCCACTCATCTTTATGTATATAAAAAACGCCGGGATATCCACGGCATTGTCCATACCCATTCACCCTACGCCACCAGTTTCGCCGCCCTGGGGCAGCCCATTCCCGTTTGTTTGACCGCAATGGCCGACGAGTTCGGTGGCCCGATTCCGGTCGGCCCCTATGCCCCCATTGGCGGTGAAGAAATTGGCCGGGCTATTGTGGCGGCCATAGGGAGCAGCCCGGCGATCTTGATGCAGAATCATGGCGTATTTACCCTGGGAATTTCTCCGGAGGCCGCCCTCAAAGCCGCTGTCATGGTTGAGGATGTAGCCAAGACCGTTCATCTGGCGCTTCTCAGGGGAACACCTAAGGAGCTCCCCCCGGAAGAGGTGAAGAATTTACATTTCAGGTATACAACCGCATATGGGCAGAATGCAGGATGAAAGAGTCCTTAAGTCCAGATGGCGGTCTAATACCGCCTATAAGTAATGCCCGCGGTGCCGCACTGGTGGGGTGAACGGATTCTTTCGCCAGGATGCTGGCTAAATAATGGGACCAGCCAGTCAGAATGCTTGATGTTAGGTTATACAGGGAGATGAAATAATGGCGATAAAAAAAATAGTTATTGCCAGCGAGGTAATAAGGCAGTTGCCGGCGATTTTAAAAGAACTGGGAGTTAGCTCTAGAGTCCTGCTGGTTGCTGATACTAACACTTATCAAGCCGCTGGTAGAATGGTTGCCGATATCCTGACAGGCGCCAGTTTTAACTTACAGGAATGTATACTGCGCAGGCAGGGCCAGTTAGCAGCTGATGAAGAAGCCCTGGTAGAGGTGTTACTTAATATTAAACCGGATACGGAGTTTATCCTGGCCGTGGGTGCGGGTACCATTAATGATATCGCCCGCTATACCAGTTATAAGACAGGCAAGCCCTATGCCATTGTAGCGACAGCCCCGTCCATGGATGGCTATGCCTCCTCAGTGGCGGCGCTGACGATCAAGGGTTGCAAAAAAACCTGTAGTGCCACGCCGCCGGTAGCCATTATCGGCGACGTAAACATCCTGGCGGCGGCCCCCAGGGAAATGATTCTGGCCGGTCTGGGGGATATTTTGGGGAAATATACCTCCCTGGCTGATTGGCAATTAAGTCACGTGATAACTGGTGAGGGTTACTCCGACAAGATTGCTAGTGAAGTAAGAGAAGCAATCAATAAATGTGTCCGGTTAACCGGTAACCAGATGGACAAAAGAGCGATTCAAAGCTTGATGCAGGCCCTGGTGACCTCTGGCTCAGCTATGCTGGAATGGGGTAATTCTCGTCCGGCTTCGGGTTCCGAACATCATATATCGCACTTTTTAGAGATGCACGATATCCTGGCGGGAACCGGAGGACATTTGCATGGAGCCAAAGTGGGTATTGCCGAAATCATGGTTACCGATCTCTATCATCGGGTATTTAATTATAGACTAGAAGAAATAAAGGAGTTTATCGCTCGCCGCCAGCCCGAAACAACGGATGCATACAAAAGTCGGGTAACAGAAGCCTACGGACCATTGGCGGAGGAATTGATTCACGAAATGCAGGGCTATTATCTGGATGAAGCCAGGAGAAAAGAAAGGCAGAGAAATATCCTTCAGGCTTGGGAAGATATGCAGTTATGGGTGAGGCATAACGTACCGCTGCCTGAAGAGATTCAAGGCCTGCTGTTAAAGGCCGGAGCCCCGACATCCTTTGCTGAGTTAGGGATTCCAGCTGCAAGGGTCAAAACGGCGTTAGAGAACGCCAAAGAAGTCCGGCAACGTTATACTATCTTTAGGCTGATGGAAGATATCGGTATGGCTATAGTAGAATAGTGACGTTCCGAATCCGTCGGTGATAGCGTGCTGTGGCTTGCTTCCTTTTAACCTTTTTTACCTCCGCTTTTCCCACCCCAAACCCTATCGGGCTTTAGAAAGACTTTTTTCGTCACGGCTGCTTGCCATCCCTTCCTGGTTGCCTGGTTTTATTCCTTAATCTTATTTTGAAATATGTTCGTGCGTCAACACTGGTGTTGCAGAAGGTAAGATGTACTACCAGGGGCGTTGTGGTATAATTTACATGACGCCCTTTTATTTTGGCAGCTGAAAGGAGGGCGGCTATGCGCCAGATCCTTTTCGTCATTGATATGCAGAATGATTTTGTCGCGGAGGGTGGGGCGTTAAGTTTTCCTGCTGCCCGGGAGATAATACCTTTTGTGACCGACAAGGTGCAGGAGGCCCTGTCCCGGGGACAGGAAGTGCTTTTTACCCTGGACTCCCATGTCCCTGACGATGCTGAATTCGCTAAGTTCCCGCCACATTGTTTGGAGGGGACCCCCGGCCAGGCCCTGATCCCAGAATTACAGACGATAATTGCACCCTATGAGGAGACAGGGCAGATTAAATTGCTCAAGAAGAACCGTTACAGTGCTTTCTTTAACACCGATTTAGACGTCTGGCTGGGGCTGGTGCCGGACAGCCCAATGGTCAGGGTGAATCAGGTCGACCTGGTGGGCGTATGCACCAATATTTGCTGCTTCTTTACGGCAGAAGAGCTGGCCAATCGTGATGTCCCTGTCAAAGCCCTGGCTCGGGGTATGGCCTCCTTCGATCCCGCTGCGCATGAATTTACCCTGAAACAAATGCAGGGCGTTCTAGGTATCCAGGTAGTCGCCTGAAGACCCGGGATAACCCAGGGGCTGGTTTACAGAGGCCAGGTACGGGGTGGCATATGTAATGAGTTTACAAATAATCTCCTTGGCGGTATAATTTACCTGCAGATATCGGCAATTGTTCCGGAGGGGGTTAAAGCATATGCTTTTTGACCGGGAAAGTTTGCTAAACAGACGTAAGCAGTGGGAAAGGTTTAACGCCTGGGAAGTAAAAAGAGTAAAAGCGTTGCTGGCCACCTATGAACCAGTGCAGGCCCTTGATTGGTTTGGTGCAGCCTGGGAATTAGCACGCAAGCTTAACCCTGATTGGAGTAAAGCGAGAATAGATATGAAGAAGATTCAACGTATACAAAAAGGGAGAACTGTCCTGGCTCAAGTAAGAAGTCATTTTGAGGGATTTATTGATGGACGCTCTTGAACGTGGCTTAAAGCAGGTAACTTCTTTTTTGCAGCGAGAAAGAATACCATATATGTTTATCGGGGGTATCGCCAACTTAATCTGGGGTGAACCCAGGTTAACTCAGGATCTGGATGTTACTATATTATGTCAGGAAGCAAAGATCCCAGAGTTAATTACCAAGCTAATGAATGATTTTAGCATTTTACCCACTGATCCCCTTGCCTTTATCCAACAAACCGGCGTTCTACCTATGGTAGCCAGGGAGGGGGTTCGGATAGATTTGATATTCGCTAGGTTACCGTATGAAGAACAGGCGATTAGCCGAGCCAAAATTGTTAAATTAGGTCAGCAGCAACTAAAAGTATGTACTGCTGAAGACCTGATTATCCATAAAATAATTTCCGAACGAAGCCGGGATCTGGATGATGTACAGCAGATTATCATTCGACAGCGTGATAATCTGGATAGAAATTACCTTGACCCGTTGGTACATAATTTGAGTCAGCTACTCGAACGGCCAGGGATTTGGGCATTCTATTTGAAGTGTTTGTCAAGATGATCGGAGCAGGGCCAGTGCTGACGCATGAAAATATTTATAGGGTGACAATATCACTGTCCGGCGACACCGGGCGGTTTTCTAAACTTGACAAAAGCCGGGCCAGGGGGTAAAATATAACTATACTTGCGGAAGTAGCTCAGCGGTAGAGCATCGGCTTCCCAAGCCGAGGGTCGCGGGTTCGAATCCCGTTTTCCGCTCCAGAAATAAAAGGCCACCCCTCAACTGGTAAAAGTAGAGGAGTGGCTTTTTTGCAAGCATTAATTAAAGCTTAGAGAGAAAAAATACGCGATAAGGCAAAGGAGTGATGGCTAAATGAAATTTCCAGTAACTATTTATCCTGGAGAAGACGGTTGGTTTGTCGCTGAATGCCCGATCATCCCAGGCTGCATATCCCAGGGCGCAACAAAAGATGAAGCCCTGGTGAATATTAGGGAAGCTATAGAACTCTGCCTGGAAGTTCGTAAAGAAAAAGGATTACCCCTTTTCCTCCCCCTTCATGAAATAGAGGTAGCCATTTAATATGCCCCAGTTGCCTGTAATATCCGGCCTTATCGCAGTGAAAGCTTTCCAGAGAGCTGGTTGGATAATCGCCCGCCAGAAAGGCAGCCATATTGTCCTGGTTAAAGAAGGGGCATTAGCCTCTCTTTCAGTTCCTAACCATAAGATTCTTGATCGCGGTACTTTACGGAGCCTTATCCGTAAAGCTGAAATGTCGGTAGAAGAATTCGTAAAGTTATTGGCTTGATGGAGGAAAACTACTCATCGGGGGCCTTATTTCAGGCAGTCCGGGCAGAGCAACTGCCCGGCAGCAGTTGGCACCAGGCAACTGCTGGCCCGGCCGCACCGGGGACAGGCCGGCAGCTCGATATCGCCCTGCAGGGGGTTATAAATCAGGGTTTGCGCCAGGTTAAAGGTCTTGTGCTGGAGGTTCAGCCGGATAAAAATGCAGGGCAGGTGATAGGCCACCAGGTGGTCGAGGCGGGCGTCCACCTCGACCTGGTAACGGGTGCGAGTGTCTTGCAGGCGGCGCTCCTGATCCGTCTGGGTGGCGGCCAATTGTTGCTCCAGCCGCGCTTTTTTGTCCGGATCGGAACTGGCTGCCAGCTTCTGGCGGATTTCGGCTGCGGTTTCGGTAAAATAACTGCGTACCTTGGCTAGTTCCCTTTCCTGGAGGCGCAGAGCCGTTTGCTGGAGGGGCCGGGCCTGTTGCTGGACTAATTGGCCCAGTTCCTGCCTGGCCACCAAGTAGAGATCCGCCAGGGGCCGCATGGGCGCCGGAGCCGCCTGGTATTCCGGCTCTTCAAGGAGGAAAAGGTTTTCAGCCTCCCGGGTGAAAGCCGGGGCCGGCAGGCCCTGGCAGCCGTCGATAAAAACGGGGATGACGGCCTCGGTTTTCTCAAAGGAACGGAAGACGCAGCGAAAGTAGAAACCATAATAAATGTTTTCAGCTACCCAGCTGGCCTCAATCCGGGGCGGCCGGCAGTGGCGGAATTCGAGGCGGGTGCTGAGGCGTTCTTCCAGGGAGCGGGGGAGGGCCGGCAGTTTGCCCGACCAGTAGAGGGCCGTCTGGCGACCGTAATCCAGGGCCAGGCGGACAGTGGTATCCAGCAGATGGCTACCGTGGGTGACGAAGGTGCTGCCGGGGGTTTCGTCGGCCACCTCGTAATCAAAGGCCAAAAGCAACTCCTCGCTGCCGAAAGCGGGGATCAGTTCCTCGGGCAGCAGTACCTGGAACAGGGCATAACCGGCCGGCTCGACAACGGCGCCGGCGTGTTTTAAATAAGCGGTGACCAGGTTGACGGGCGAGAAATTGAGCCGGTCATCAGGTTTCCAATCATTATACGGCTGATCAGGCATCGGGCGATCATTCATCGGGCAATAATTCCCCCAGTAAACGCTCATCCAGGGCTTTGACCGCCTGGTAGTGATTCTTGGCCGCCAGGAGCTGGTCGCCCAGGCTGGCCATTCCCGCCCGGACATCCCCTTCGTCGGCGGCCCCGGCCCAGACTTCCATGACCAGATCCTCAAAGTCCTTTTTCTCGTGCAAGGTACCTAAAATCATATCCAGTTCACCGACAACGAGCTGGAACATGTTGATTTTGGCATCCAGCAGCTCGAGAATATAAGCTTCGACGGTGCCGGCGGCGGCCAGGTTATAAATCTGCACGTCCCGTTCCTGGCCCAGGCGGTGGATGCGGCCGATGCGCTGTTCAATCCGCATGGGGTTCCAGGGCAGGTCGTAGTTGACCAGGAAGCGGCAAAACTGCAGGTTGCGGCCTTCGCTGCCGTTTTCCGTAGAAACCAGGACGCGAGCTGCACCGGCAAAGAGCCGTACCTGGTCCTCCTTTTCCTGACGCCGCATCTGGCCGTGCAACTCGGCTACCAGGAAACCCTCCTGACGCAGCCGGTGGGCGAGGAAAGCTTGGGTTTCCTGAAAGCTAGTGAAGACGATTACCTTATCGTTGATAGAGTGTAATAGCTTGACCAGGACCTCCGCTTTAGCGCGGGTCGACACCTCACGGCCCTGGGCGGCCAGGGTATGCAGCACCCGGCGCAGAGGCTCAGGGTGGACGGGATTGGCGGCCATTTTCTCCAGGGTGGGCAGGACGGCGTCGATGCTGCTGCCCACCTCCCGTTGCAGGGTGCGGAGGATAAATTGATTGACCCCGCTGGTAGTTTGTTGCGCCTGGGGGGTATAGTAACCCCGCACAAAGCTGGTCAGGCGGTTGTAAAAGGCCATCTCTTCCGGGGAGAGGGTCAACTCCACCGTGTCGGCCCGGCGACGGCTGCGAATAACCCCGGTTTCGCTGCGTCGGTTGCGGACCATAACCTCCCGCAGCAGTCGCTTCAGGGCTTCAGTATTTTTGGGCTTCAGGGGATCGCCTCGGGTGATGTACTTTCTTTTAAAAGAAGCGGCCGTTTCCAGCTGCCCTGGCAGCAGCAGGGTGATCAGGTTAAATAGTTCTTCCATGTTGTTTTCCACCGGGGTGGCGGTGAGGAGCAGGATGTATTTCTTTTTCAGCCGGCTGACGAGCTGGTAAGCCTGGGTGTGCTTATTTTTAAGGTGATGGGCCTCGTCGACGATGACCAGGTCAAACTCGCTGGCCAGGACCAGCTCCCGGTGGGGCGGCCTTTTCGCCGTATCTAAGGAGGCGATAATGCGCGGTAACTCCAGCCAGGGATTGGCGGCGGCTTTAAAAGCCGGGGCGTCGTAGCTGATAAAGTCCAGGTTGAATTTCACCTGCATCTCCTGCTGCCACTGCTCCACCAGGGAAGGCGGCGTGAGAATCAGGACCCGGCGGACCAGGCCGCGCAGGAGGTATTCCATCAGGATTAAGCCGGCCTCGATGGTTTTGCCCATCCCCACTTCGTCGCAGAGGAGGGCGCGGCCGCGCATATTTTTTAGCACGTGGCGCACGGTAGCCAGCTGGTAGTCAAGGGGCTGCACGTCATGCACTGCCGCCAGGGAAAGGAGGCTGTCGAAGCCGGAACTGAGGGAAAGCAGCAACGCCTGGCGGTGCAGGAAAAGGTCCGCCGCCGGCGTGACCTGACCCTGGGCCATGGCGGCGATAATGGGCTGATCCTCTTCGGGGGCAAAATGGATGATCAGGGGCACCTCCGGCGCCGGAGGTGCCTTTGCTTCTACGGCAGGTGTGGTAGCTGCAGTAGATGCAGCAGGTGTAGCAGGGGCCTCTGCTTGTTTTTCCCGGGCATCTCTTTCCTCCACGGGGTTGATGTCCAGGGAAGTCGGAATTCCCGCCGGCAGGGAGGGCGATGCTACTTCCTGCGGGTGTGCCACCGGCACACTACCTGGTTGCGGCCGCATTTGTTTCTTGGGCCCGGTAGAATCGTGTATTATTTTTGAAGCCATTTTGCCAACCTCGGAGTAATAACCAACTAAACTTTTGCTAAAAAAGGCGTACGCCTCTGGTTGCGGAACGTTAATATATTTATTCGCCGTTTTTCCTGGAGTTACCTGCCTGCGCTACTAAAAACCCGGCGAAAGGTGCAAATTAATTAAGTAGAAAGGCAACTATCCAGGCCAGGCCGCGCTTGGCCGCTTTGGCGTTACCTGCCGTCAATATGGCGAAACCTTAGCCACATAGACCGGCAGGCCTTTCATTGTAAGGCTTGCCGGTGAGACTGCAAGAGTGTTATTGAGAAAGGGGAGGGGTATGATCAAGGAGAAGGGGCGGGAGGGTAAATGCTGTGTAAATTGAGCAGAATTAACGAGGAAAAGGCGGATTGGTTATGGCCACGACAAGGCCGGACGACTGCGTGCTGGTAATCTTCGGCGGCACCGGCGATCTCGCCCGGCGCAAGCTCTACCCAGCTTTATATAACCTGGCCGTCGACGGTTTTCTGCCAGCATCCTTCCAGGTGATAGCTGTGGGCCGGCGGGATTTTGCCCGGGGGGGCTTCCGCCGGGAGATCCTCCTGCCGTCCCTGCAAACCTTCTCCCGGCGGGCCGGGGACCTGGCACGTAAATTCGAAGCCTTTGCGGCCCACCTGCACTATTTCCGCACCGATATTTACGACCCGCAGGGTTATACCCGCCTGGCTGGATTACTGGAACAGTTAGAGCAGAAGGCTGGCTGCCAGAATGGTGACCCGGATATTTGCTGGGGCGATGACAACCAGCCAGGCATAAACGGCGGGCAGGGTAGAGGACGTAATAATTATCGTGGCGTTGGCAGTAACCTGGCGGGCGATCCCGGTAGAAACCGGGGCGAAGGCGCCTGTCGGGGTAACCGTATCTTTTACCTGGCGGTGGCCCCGGAGCATTTTGGTGCGGTAGTGGAAAACTTGCACCAGGCGGGCCTGGTACCAGCACGGGGCTGGCAGCGGGTGGTTATAGAGAAACCCTTCGGCCACGACCTGCCTTCCGCGGCAGCATTAAATCGCCAGCTGCGGGCGGTTTTCAGCGAGGAAGAGATTTACCGCATCGACCATTACCTGGGCAAAGAGATGATCCAGAACCTCATGGTCATGCGCTTTGCCAATATCTTTTTTGAGCCGGTCTGGAATAATAAATATATTGATCACGTCCAGATCACCTCGACAGAAACGGTGGGCGTAGTGGACCGGGGTGACTATTACGACCGCGCCGGGGCCCTGCGGGACATGGTTCAGAACCACCTCCTGCAGCTGGTAACCCTGGTGGCCATGGAACCGCCGGCCAACCTGTCCACGGAAGCTATCCGCGACGAAAAGGTAAAGGTGCTGCGCTCTTTGCAACCCCTGGACGCGGCAGCAGTCAGCAAGAACGTCATCCGCGGCCAGTATGGCGCCGGGGCGATAGAGGGCCAAGCGGTACTGCCTTACCGCCGGGAAAAGGAGGTCGCCCCGGACTCGTTGACGGAAACCTTTGTCGCCCTAAAAATCTTTATCGATAACTTCCGCTGGGCCGGCGTACCCTTTTACCTGCGCACCGGTAAGCGCCTGCCGGACAAGGTGACGGAGATAATCCTGCAGTTCAAATCATTGCCGGATATCCTTTATTTCAAGGAATACGGCGAACTGCAACCCAACGTACTGGTTATCCGCGTCCAGCCCCTTGAAGGCGTCTATGTCCAGCTCAACGCCAAGCGGCCGGGCAATGATAACTACATCGTCCCCATCCGCCTGGATTTTTGCCAGAATTGCGAGGTGGGGGTCAACTCCCCCGAGGCTTACGAGCGCCTGCTTTACGACGTCATGCGAGGGGATGCCACCCTTTTTACCCGCTGGGACGAGGTGGAGGCCGCCTGGCGGTTCATCGACCCCATTACAGCTGCCTGGGCGGCTCAGGAGCCGCCGCAGTTTCCCAATTACGCCGCCGGCCGGTGGGGACCGCCGGCGGCGCAGGAGCTTTTACTCCGCGACGGCCGCCACTGGTGGCAAGAAGAGGAATGGCTGCCGGAACCGGGATAGTTAAAGCGGCTTACGGCGGCAGGGCTGCGCTTGAATAGTTATAACCAAGGCGGTAGTTTGGCTGCCATCTGCGGGGCGGCTTTTTGAGTACATTTGACCTTGTTTTTTCAGGACAAATGACCCATGTAATATTCGTTAACCTGTGAAAAAATTACAGTATAAACAAGTACGAGGGAGGGGTGTCTATGCTACAACAATTTCTTGGTCCTAGCCCCTGGGGCTGGATAGGTGCTATCCACGGCCTCCTTGGCTTTATTTTACTGGTTGCCTTTGCTACTTCTTTTGAAGCTATTGCAAACCTCAATCCTGCCTCCATTCGCCGTTTGAGGATCAGTACTCTGGTTATGTCTGGCGTCGCATTTTTTACTATTATCATGGGCAACTGGATTTACATCGGCTATCGCTTGCCGGATAACGCCCGTGCCTGGTTAATCAAAAATGCACCTTACGTTCATAAGCTGGGGATGGAATTTAAAGAGTTTATTGCTTTGTTTTCCCTGCCCCTCGCCGTAACTGCCGCTTATATTGTCTGGACTATGGGCGAAGATCTGATTGAAAATAAATATCTCAGATATGCCCTGGCAATCTGTGTGACTTTAGCCTTCCTTTATACAACCGTAGCCTTCGGCCTCGGTGCTGCTATTACCAAAGTAAAGGCGGTGGGCTAATCATGGAAGCGACAAAAGAAACAAAAATCGCGGCTGCCTTGCTTGGAACGGGCCTGGGTATGCTGGCCCTGGCTTTAGCTCATTTGATAGCCGACTTAAATAAAGCTTTTGAGGCGGCCATTACTTTGCATAAAGGAATTGGACCATATTCAGGCAAAGAGGCGCTAGCCGCAATAGTATGGTTGGTGAGTTGGGCAATTTTAAGGGCAACATTAAAACCCAATCTTAACATGAGAAGGGTCCTGATTATCTTTTTAGTACTTGCGGGGGTAGCTACCTTTATCCTTTTCCCACCTTTTCTCTGGCTTCTTGCAAGTTAACATTGATTAAGTGGTCCTCAAAAATAAGGGGCATTGCCTGGCAGAGCAATGCCCCTTTCGAGTTAGTAAAATAAGGCTACGTAGTGCTTGAGAAGGAAAAAGTAAATTTGTGACGAAATACGTAGGGGGGCAGTTCAAAGCTCCAGCGGGGTGTTTATATCTTTGAACCTGACACTTTATGGTTTTTTCCGGGAAAACTTTATCCAGCTCTTTTTTGTCTATGGTTTAGTTTTCTTTCTCATGGGTTTTGGGATAGCTTTGCAAGCCCATACTTTTCGCTTTAGCCAGTTTACCATGGCAGGTAGCCTCTGGTTGCTGGCGGCCTTTGGCTTTACCCATGGCCTGGTGGAGTGGGGTTTTATCTTTATTCCTTTACAGGCGCCCAATCTTTCGCCGGGGGAAATGCTCTTTCTCAGGGCCTGGCAGATGTTTTTGACCGCCCTTTCTTATTATTTTCTCTTTTTATTCGGTTTTCGGCTGCTGAAACGCGCCAAGGGGCCGGTCAATACCACCTCCGGTGATAGGATGACGGGTCGTTATCGCCTCCTGGAACGCGTTAAAGGGAAACTGGCAACCCTGGCATGGATCCCGACCCTCATTTTCTTGTTCTGGTTTGTAAATTTTATTTTCTTTCGCCTGATTATTGCGCGCACAGATGGTGATTGGTGGTTAACGGCCAGTGATATCTGGGCCAGGTACCTGCTGGCCCTGCCGGGTTCTTTGCTGACGTCCTTTGCCCTTTTTCAGCAAGTACATGAGGTAGAAAAACTAAAGATGCCCCGGGTAACTAACAGCCTAATTTTAGCGGCGGCTTCCTTTGCCATTTATGCCCTGGCGGGCGGCTTTATAGTTCCTGAGGCCGGCTTTCTACCTGCCTCAATAGTAAATATGGATAGATTTTTCCAGCTTACTGGCATCCCGGTCCAGGTTTTTCGGGCAATAGCGGGCTTTATCATGACTTACTCCATTATTCGTATCCTGGAGATTTTTGATCTGGAAAACCGGCGCCGCCTTGAGGAGGCAGAAAAATACCAGGCTGTTTTGCGCGAAAGAACCAGAATTGCCCAGGACCTTCATGATACGATTATCCAGTCTATTTATGCCATTGGTTTGAACCTGGAAAACTGTCTTTATTTAGTCGATGAGAATCAAGGCCGGACTAAAACATACATTTATGAGACGATAAGCAGTCTTAATAAAATAATCGCTGACTTACGTAACTATATTCTAGATTTAAAGCCCCTGGAAGCCGGAGGGGTGGATATTGTTGAGGCCATCGCCAGGCTGGTAGATGATTTTAAGTCTTCCTCTTCCCTGGCAGTTGATTTGAACTTTACCGGTGTTCCACCTGCCAGTTTTAATTCTGTTAATGCCCAACATTTATATCAGATTGTCCGCGAAACTTTAAATAATATCCTGCGTCATGCCCAGGCCACCGAGGTACAAGTACAGGTTCAATTCCAGGAACGGGCTACCTGGGTAACGATCATGGATAACGGCATAGGTTTTGATCCCCTCAAGATGCAAGCGGGGCCTCAAAGTAGCAGGAAGCATGGCTTGCTTAACATGAATGAGCGGGCCGCTTGCTGCGGCGGCAGCTGTCACATCAACAGCCGGCCAGGTAAAGGGACAATAGTGACGGTAAATATCCCTTATGGAGTTGATATAAATGGATAGGATCAGGGTGCTGGTTGTCGATGATCATGAGGTGGTACGTCTTGGCCTGGTGACTTTATTATCCCGGCACCAGGAACTGGAGATCGTCGGGGAGGCAGGGACAGCAGCGGAAGCCGTAGCCAGGGCCAGGGAACTCTTGCCCCAGGTAGTAGTTATGGATATCAGGATGCCTGATAAAAACGGTATTGAAGCCTGCCGGGAAATAAGAGAAATTGACCCGGGCATTAAGGTTATTATGTTGACTTCTTACGCCGATGATGAGGCGTTGTTTGCCTCGATTATGGCCGGGGCGGCGGGCTATGTTTTAAAAGACATAGGTTGCCGTGCTTTGGTAGATGCTATTATTACCGTAGGGCGGGGAGGGTCGCTCCTGGATCCTGGGATAACCGGTAAAGTCCTGGATAAAATGAGGACGTTAGCCAGAGGAATTACGACCGGCGACGAATTAAACGAGCAGGAGAAAAAGATTCTTGCCCTTATTGGTGAAGGCAAAACGAACCGCCAGATTGCCGCCATTCTGCACCTGAGTGAAAAAACGGTTCGCAACTATGTTAGCAGTATTCTCGCCAAATTAAACCTTAGTAATCGCGCCCAGGCCGCGGTTTATATGGCAAGGCAGCGTTTTACCGGGTTAGATCATTAAGGCTGGAAACAGCTTCAATGTCGGCAATATCCCCGGTTAGACTGGTAGTGTAAAATAGGACTATTAGCCAGTAAAGAGGTTTTACGCCCACCTGCAAGCAAATCATCCTGGCTCAAAATATTTAACCGGATGGAAGCCATGCGAATCTACGACATATCCATGCCCATCTACCATGGTATGCCGGTTTATAAGGACCGGGACGAGAAGCAGCCGCGCATGGAAATAACCCGCAATTACGAAAAGGGCGTGCGGGAAACGCGCTGGCTCCTGGACACCCACACCGGCACCCATATCGACGCCCCGGCCCACGTGATACCCGGCGGGGCGACGGCTGCCGAGCTGGATCTGGCGGTTTTAATCGGTACCGGGCGGGTGCTGGACCTGAGGGCGGTTAACGACCGCATTACGGCCGGGGACCTGGCGGGCCAGCCGGTCCGGGCCGGCGAGTTTATCCTGCTCAAGACGAAAAACTCCTGGGCCGCCGGCAATGAGCCGGATTTTATCTACCTTGAGGCTGGGGCCGCCCATTACCTGGCGGCAGCCATGGTGCGCGGCGTCGGCCTAGACGCCCTGGGGGTGGAGCGGGGCCAGCCCGGATATCCAACTCATCGTACCCTCCTGGAGCGGGGGATTATTGTTATTGAGGGGTTGCGGTTAAAAGAAGTGCCGCCCGGTAGGTACCAGATGCTAGCTCTACCTCTGCGCCTCCTGGGCGCCGAGGCCGCCCCGGCCCGGGTGGTGCTGCTGGAGGTATAGAGTGGTATCACCTCGCCGATACTAAGGAAAAAGTAGCGGTGGGGTGTTTTTATTGGAACGGCAAATTTTACGGGTTAATCTAACCGACGGCAGCATCCGCCAGGAGGATATACCGGCTAAAGTAGGCCGGGACTTTATCGGCGGCCGGCCCCTGGCGGCGCGTTATCTTTACGGCGAACTCCAGCCCGGCATCGATCCTCTGGGCCCGGACAACATTTTGATCTTTGTCACCGGCCCCCTGGCCGGGAACGGCGCCAGGGGGGTCAACCGCTGGCTGGCGGTGACCAAAAGCCCCTTAAGTGGCGGCTTCATCCGCTCTGTTGGCGGCAGCGGCTTCGGCGCCTGGCTCCATAGCGCTGGTTACGAGATGCTCATCCTGACCGGGCAGGCGGCCGAGCCGGTTTATTTATACCTGGGCCTCGGGGGTCGGGTGGAGATAAGGTCGGCCCGGGACCTATGGGGTAAAGGAACCGGGGAGACCCAGGATGAACTGCGCCGGCGTCACGGCCAGGGGGCCCGGGTGGCCTGCATCGGCCCGGCCGGGGAGAACCTGGTGCGCTACGCCGGCATTATCAGCAACCATAGTACGGCAGCCCGCGGTGGTGCGGGTACCGTTATGGGCGCGAAGCGCCTCAAGGCCCTGGTAATAGAGGCCGAAGTAGAGGCGGAAGGGGGCATCCCGGCGGCCGACCGAGACCTCATGGCCCGGCTCCTGCAGCGCCAGGAGGAGTTGCTTAACCGGCGCGACCACCGGGCACCCCTGCCGGGAGCCCTCAAGGGGGCTGTTCTTCCTACCCATAACTTTCAAGGCCTCTGGCAGGCGGATATCGACACCGTCGACCAACCCCGGTTACTGGAGCGCAGGGGACCGGAGTTCCAAACTTACTGGGCCCTGGGGGCCAACCCGGGCTGCTTGGAGCCTGACTTCGTCGCCCGGGCCAACGAACGCTGTGATGACCTGGGCCTGGATACGGTCTCGGCCGGGGCGAGTATAGCCTTCGCCTGTGAACTGCAGCAAAGGGGCCTGCTGCAAGCGGAGGGCTTCGACCTGGGCTGGGAGTGGCCGGAGGCCACCATGGAGCTAATCCGCATGATCGCCTACCGGGCCGGCATTGGCGACCTCCTGGCGGAGGGGGTCAAGCGCGTGGCGGAACATATAGGTTCCGTAGCCATGGAGTACGCCATGACCATTAAGGGTATTGAGATGCCCGGTTATGACCCCCGGGTGCGGCCCCTTCATGGATTAGGTATGGCGGTCTCGGCCCTGGGAGGTAGTTACTGTTACGGCAAGGCCCTCCATGCCGGCCTCTTCGCCGCCGACCGGGAGGGAGAAGACCTGGTCGGCCAGGTGAGCCGCATCCAGGAAATGACGGCCGGCCTGGAAACGGGTAGCGGCTGCCTCTTTGCCTACCTGGGCGGCTGGCTGCCCCTGGAACTGATGGCCGAGATGTTGACGGCCGTCACTGGTACGGAAGTAGCCCTGGAGAATATCACGGCGGCGGCCGAACGCAGTCTGACCCTGGAACGGGCCTTCAATCTGCGGGAAGGACTGGGCGGCGCAACCGACACCCTGCCGGAACGTTTCCTGCGGGAGGGCATTGCAGACGGGGGCATTGAAGCCGGGCCTTTTACCCGGTTGCCGGAACTGGTACGGGCCTACTACCGCCGCCGCGGCTGGGACGCCGAGGGCCGGCCGGCGCCGGCGACCCTGGCCCGCCTGGGCCTGGAACTGGTGCGCCTGGACCAGCCCCGGGACTTTAAAGTAGCCTTCAGCCGGGAGTTGATATAAAAAATTAGTACGCGTATAGTTAATTATAAAAAGCAGCTAAGGGGGCAACCACATGCCCCCTTAGTTATTAAAAAAGGTCTTTTACCAATACTTCCTTGCTGATCTTTAGATGTTTTGCAACGTCAATTAGTATGCCATTGAGAGTACCTACTCTTAATGGATTATGGCGGGGAATGGTGATATGATGTTCCCCGTTAAATATAGTGGTGAGACGTAGATGGCTACCAGTCTGCCGCGTTATCTGATAACCGAACTTGGCGAGTAGCCTGGCCAGTTCTTCCCCGCTTATGTCCCTTGGTATTTTCATACAGCGATGACTTCATCCTTTACAAAATGAAGGCGAATCACCAGCGGCAAATCCTTTTCTTCAAAATGGCAGCGAACTGCATCGCGCACAGAGTTTTTAAGTTCCTCTACTGATTCACCCTCTGAAAAAATGGAATAACCGAGGGCACGTGCTTCGTAACCGCCCTCAGGAGACTCTTCGACAAGGAAGAGAATTTCTTTATCCAAATTGATGCACGCCTCCCCTTTTTAGGCAAAACTTAAATTTCGCTTCAAATCGTAGACTAACTTGCTACCTATATTTTATCACTCCCGGGCTGTTCTTAAAAGCAGTGTGGTTGTTTCAAGTTAAAATGGGGTTCTACATAGACTTTAATGATCCGGTGGCAGCCCCTAACGCCGTCACCCTTATCATCGACTTGGCTCCGGAAACTGTCCGTGCCAACGTCTGCTTTTTCCCATTTGCGGTGCTGTACCGCGTCAGGCCCTCTCTATAGAAATGGGAAACATCATGAAAGCGCGGCGGGTCCTGTTCCTGGCCGGCGGCAGGAACCGCCTGGGCTTGGAACTGGTGCTCCTGGACCAGCCCCGGGATTTTAAGGTAGCCTTCAGCCGGGAATTGATCTAGTAGTGGTCTAAAAGTACACCACCTGCTATAATAGGAATAGCCTTAAAGGGGGCGATAGCCGCCCGGGTTACCTCTAATTTTGTAAGGGCAGGTGGGTTCCATGCAGGTTAAAGAGGTTATGCTCAATGACCCGGAGACCCTCCATTACTGGCAGACCCTGGCTGATGCCGTGGCCGTCTACCAGCGCCAGCAGGTCAACTGCGCCCCGGTCCTGGATGCCGACGGCGAGGTGGTGGGTATTATCACCGTCTTTCGACTGCTGGAGGCCCTGCAGCAAGGGGCTACCCTGGCCACGCGCATTGAGGAGGTCATGGACCGGAAACTGGTCTGTATTGATGAAGACACCGGCTTTGACCAGGTGGCCGACCTGCCCATTGACCGCCTGATTGTTCTCAACAGAAACCGGCGCCTGAGCGGCGTCCTGACGCGGATTACCCTGATTAAAAAGGTCCATCGCGCCCTGGAGAAGACGGAGTTGGAGCTGGCGGCGGTCCTGGAGGCCGTGCCCAGCGGCATAATTGCCGTTGACCGGGAAGGCAGGGTCTGCCACCTCAACCCGGCGGCCTCCCGGCTGATTGACCTGCCGGCAGCCGTGGCCCTGGGTCAGCCGGCAGCCACCGTCCTGGCGCCTCCCGGCCTGAGCCCCTTTTTAACGCAAGCGGCCGGGGAACAGCTCCATAAAGCCCGGGTAGGCGGCCAGACCCTGGCCATCCGCCGCAACCCCATTACCCGGGAGGGGCGGGAACAGGGGGCCGTTCTGGTCCTCCAGGATATATCCGAGCTGGAGGCCATATCCAGCGAGCTGAATGTAGTTAAATCCTTAAACCGGCAGTTACAAAGCGTAATTGAAGCCTGCTACGACGGCATGCTGGTGCTCGATCGGGAAGGTAAAGTCCTGGGTTTGAATGAAGCCTGTCAGCGTATTATGGCCGATGGTAGCTCCGGCATCCTCAAGGGTGAGTCCCTGAGGCCGGAAGCCGGCGAAGCCGGGGCCCAGCTCGACCAGCTCTGCCGCCTGGTCCGGGAAGGCGGCAAGACGGCTACCATTATGTACCATACCCCGGCCGGCCGGGAGGTCATCCTGACGGGTAACCCGGTCCTGGACGAACAGGGTGCTGTGTCCCAGGTGGTCATCAACATCCGCGACATGACCGAACTGCGTCACTTGAAGGAAGAGGCCCAGCGAGCGGCGGCCGAACTCCAGGCCCTGCGGGCCCGCCACCTGGCGGCGCCGGAAATTATCTACCAGAGTCCGGCCATGGAGCGGGTGATTGACCAGGCCCTGCGGGTGGCGGCTGTTGATTCTACCGTCCTGATCACCGGGGAATCGGGAGCCGGCAAGGAGGTCGTCGCCAGGCTTATCCACCGCCACAGCCAGCGGCGGGAAGGTCCCTTTATGGGAATCAACTGCGGCGCCATCCCGGAGAACCTGCTGGAATCAGAGCTTTTCGGTTATGAGAAGGGGGCCTTTACCGGCGCCAGCAAGGAGGGCAAGGTCGGCCTCCTGGAGGTGGCCAACAACGGCACCCTTTTCCTGGATGAAATCGGCGACCTGCCCCTGGGTCTTCAGGTCAAGTTGCTACGTTTTCTCCAGGAACAGAAGATCTTCCGCCTGGGCGGCCGGCACGAGATAAAACTTAACGTTCGTATCCTGGCGGCCACCAACAAGGACCTGAGCCGGATGGTCAAGGAAAAGACCTTCCGGGAGGACCTCTACTATCGCTTGAATGTAGTACCCATCATCCTCCCGCCCCTGCGGGAGCGGCGGGAGGATATCCTGCCCCTGGCCCGTCACTTCCTGGGGATTTTTAATGCTAAGTACGGTGCCGATAAGCGCCTCTCCCTGGCGGCCGGCAGGGCCCTGGAGGCCTATCCTTGGCCCGGGAACGTCCGGGAGCTGCAAAACGTTATGGAGCGCCTGGTCATTATGGGGGAGGACGACTTAATTCAACCGGAGTACCTGCCCCTGGACCTGCAGGCGGAAGTCGGGAACGCCGGCCGGCCCCTGGTCCTTAAGGAACTCCTGCCCCTTCAGGAGGCCAGGGAACAGGTAGAGCAGCAGCTAATTGCCATGGCCCTGGAGCGGTATGGCAGCCTGCGCCGGGCGGCCCGAGCTCTGGGCGTTTCCCATTCAACCCTGCTACGTAAGGCCCAGCAATACGGTTTGACCGCATCGCCAGGGCCTGGTGGCTCATTGGATAGTGGCCGGGAATGAACTAAAGTCGCAGTTTGGTGGTCTATAATTGAACCATAATGGTCCGACCGTGTACCGGGCTTTTCCTTTAAAGATACAAGGAATGCGAGCACAAGAACTAATGCCATAACTTGCCGGGATGGTTCGCTAATGGACCGCGAGTGTTCTTTCTTAATACCATTCCCCTGGGACTCTTCCAGGTTTCAGGGGATTTTCTATAGCCTGGCACAATTATTGCAATAGATGTGATAGAGATAACAAGGATATACGAGCTAATCCGGATATCATGCGAAAGGAGAAAGTTGGTATGGGAAAAGTAACAATTAATTGGGCCGGTAAGATGCAGTTTATCGGCGATGACGGCGCCGGCCACCAGGTAGCCATGGATGCCAGCCCCGTCTACGGCGGGGAGAACCAGGGCACTAGGCCCATGGAGCTGATGCTCATGGCCCTGGGGGGGTGTACCGGTATTGAAGTGAGTCATATCCTCCAGAAGATGCGGGTGAGTTTTGACAGCCTGGTTATAACTGTTGAAGGGGAAAGGGCGGACGACCACCCGAAGATTTTTACCCGGATGCGGGTAAGCTATCACTTCCGGGGGAAAAACCTGCCTCCGGAGAAGGTAGCCCAGGCCATTAAACTGGCCGATGAGGTTTACTGTTCGGCAGCCAACATGCTTAGGGCGGCTGGTAAAATCGAGTATGCCTTCATCATCAACGATCAGGAGTATCCCTACCCCTACCTGGAAAAGGCCAGCAACGCCTGAGATATATTAGGGATATAACAAGAAGCTAATCATGGTGGCAAGCCGCCACCAACGAATGGGAGAAAAATATCTAACCTCTCATTTCTCACATCAATTTTCGAAGGAGGGAACGAGGTTGAATGCCTACGCTTTCTGGATTTTATTCATGGCGGTTATCTATACGGCAGTCTTAATCATCGCCGGCAATGTGGCCAAAAGCAAGGCCGCCCGCGGCGAGGATTTCTGGGTCGGCGGCCGCTGCTTCAAACCCTGGATGGTGGCCGTCTGTATTACCGGCCTCTTTTCCGGTTCTTCTTATATAGCCATCCTGGAACTGTCCTACACCACCGGTATCTCCGCCGGCTGGTACGGCGTGGCCGAAATGCTGCATGTCCTCATTATTGCCCTGTTCTTCGTGGTTCCCTTCCGGAAACGCCTGGTAGTTACCATATCCGGGCTGATCGGTGACCGGTACGGGCGCCAGGCTAAAGCCATAGCTGGCGCTATAACGGCCATTACCTTTCCCATGTACGCGACGGCCAACGCCCTGGCCTTTGCCGCCGCCATGAGCGCCTTTACCGGTATCTCCCCCTCCACCTGGGTAATCTTCAGCGCCCTGCTGCTCCTAGTTTACCTCCAGGCCGGGGGGATGTGGTCGGTGGTCTTCACCCAGACGGCCAACGTCGTGGCCTTTACCCTGATGTTTATCATCGGCCTGGCAGCCTTCTTCATCAAACCCGGTTTTGCCGGCCTGGCCCAGCTGGCGGTGGCTAAACCGGCCATGTTCGGTCTAACTACCGTTGGCCTGCAGACAATTCTCGCCTGGTTCGGTACCTTCCTGGTCAATGTTTTCCTGGCCCAGGCAGCCTTTCAGATGGCCCTCTCCTGCCGCACGCCGGAAGAAGGGCAAAAGGGTCTCCTTTGGGCGGCCGGTTTCAACGTCATTTTTATCGTCCTGGGAGTCCTCTTCGGTATGGCCGCGGCGGTAGCGGCCCCCGGTCTGGGCCGCGGCCTGGTGGCCGTACCCCAATACCTGGCCGGGGTTTTGCCGGCGCCCCTGGTGGGCATCTTCTTTATGGGTATCTGGGCCTGTGCCCTGGGCTGGGGGGCCCCCTGCCAGTTCTCCGGCGCCACCAGCCTGGGCCGGGATGTAGTCTCCTCCCTCAACCCCCGGGTAACCGACCGGCAGATGGTGACTTATACTAAATGGTCCCTGGTCGTCTTGACCCTGCTGATGATCGTCTTCGGCTTCCTGCGGACGGAGCAAGCTGCCTGGTGGAATGTCCTGGCCTGGACGGTCCGTAACGGTGCCACCTTTGCCCCCATCATCGGCGTTCTCTTCTGGCCCCTGGCCACCCGGAAGGCGGCCGTGAGCGCCCTCATAGCCGGCTTTGTCTCCGGGATCGCCTGGTACCACCTGGGCGCCTGGAATCCGGCCAAATTCTATTTGAACATCCACCCCGTTTGGATTGGTATGATCTTTAATGTCTCGGCCCTGACCCTGGTAACCTTAATCGAAAGGGCCGGGAGTTATCGCTGGGTGATACCCCGGGAGGGAGCAGCTAAAAATGTTGGACGTGGGGCTATAATCACCGGTTTGGTCTTAAGCATCCTGGCAGTTATCAGGTTTAACTGGCTTTACACCAAGGGCGTCTTCGGCATGATCCTCTTCCTGATCTTCATCGCCGCTTTCTGCATGGTGATAGCCTTTACCAGGGAGGCCGCAGAAGCCAAACTGGTGCAGGAAAAGAGCCATTTAAAGGGAACCCGGACCCGTGAAGAGCCGGTGGGCTAAACCCTGGAATAAAATGACAGATACTCCTACCGCGCCGGTGGCACCAACAGGAGGATGAAATGGGTAAACGGCGTTATTTTCAGGATATGTTTTTCGTAAGCGGCCCTGCGGGGCCGTTTTTTTACTCTTGCCGGCTGAAGGACCAGGAGCCGATAAGGGCCAGCCCAAAGGCCATAACGGCGATTATAGCCAGGTCGAAACCCAGGCTGTAGTGGACAAGGAATTCCAGCACCCGGGGGTCGGCGCCGGCATAGATAATCCGCCGCAGGGCGTCGACCCCGTAAGTTAAGGGGTCGATTTTCATCAGGAAATTCATCCAGCCGGGGAGGTTGGTCATGGGGAAGATGGCGCCGCTTAAGAAAAAAAGGGGCATAACCAGGAAGTTCATGATCATCTGAAAGCCCTCCATGGTCTCCATGCGGCTGGCGATAGCGATGCCGAAAAAGGTCAGAGCCAGGGAGATCAAGAACAGGGTCCCCAGGAGCTGGAGGATCATCAGGGGCGTCAAGGGTACCTGGATAAAGGGCGCCAGGATGAGCATGATGGCGGCCTGGATGAGGGCCACGGTGCTGCCCCCTAGGGCCTTGCCCAGGGCGGTAGCCCAGCGAGGTACCGGGGCCACCAGGACTTCTTTTAAAAAGCCGAACTCCCGGTCCCAGATGATGGAGACACCGGAGAAAATGGAGGTAAAGAGGACGGACATCCCCAGGATGCCGGGATACATGAACTGCACGTAGTTAACGGGTACACTGGCCGGCACGCCACGGAAACCCATGGCCGCCGAGATTCCCTGGCCGACAATGAGGAGGTAGAGGAGGGGTTGGCCGATCATGCCGATGACCCGGCTGCGTTCGCGGATAAAGCGAATAAATTCCCGGTACCAGATGGTATAAATGGCACGCCAAGCGGGTTGCATATAGCTACCTCTTCTTCCTAAATAGTTTTGTCAACGTCGCCACCGGCCGTGGCGGCGGTTTAAGCGCATGCGGTCGGCACCGGAAAGCTTTTCTTCCCGGATGGCCCGGCCGGTAAGGCTTAAGAACACGTCGTCCAGGGTGGGTCGCCGCAGGGAAATGCTGCTGATCTGCCCCCGGAAATCGGCAGCTACCCGGGGGATAAAGCTAGCCCCATCGTCTACTTGCAGGCGCAAGCCTTCTTCATCTTTAATAACCCTGACCCCATAGCGGGTGGCTAGCTCCTGCTGGAGCCGGGAATCGTCCACGGTCATTATGGTGACCACGTCGCCGCCCAGCTGGCGTTTCAGGTTGTCCGGGGTATCCAGGGCCTGGATGCGGCCGTGGTCGATAATAGCGATGCGGTCGCAGTTCTCCGCTTCGTCCATATAGTGGGTAGTCATAAAAATGGTGATGTCCTTTTCCTGCCGCAGGCGGTGAATATGCTGCCAGATGGCGCTGCGGGTCTGGGGGTCCAGACCCACCGTCGGCTCGTCTAAGAAAAGCACCTGGGGGTGGTGCAGGAGGCCGCGGGCTATTTCCAGGCGCCGGCGCATACCGCCGGAGAAGGTGCGGACAATATCCCGGCGGCGGTCAGCCAGGTCGACCATGGCCAGGACTTCCTCCATCCGCTGTTTTATTTCCGCCCGGGAGAGGCCGTAGAGGAGGCCGTGGAAGAGCAAATTCTCTTCCGCTGTTAAGCGGTCGTCCAGGGAGTTGTCCTGGAAGACCAGGCCAATGGCGCGACGGACGGCGTCCGGCTGGCCGGCCACGTCGAATCCGGCTAGGGTGATGCGGCCTGCCGTAGGACGTAAAAGGGTGCAGAGCATTTTGATGGTCGTTGATTTACCGGCGCCGTTGGGGCCCAGAAAACCGAAAATCTCCTTTTCATCTACGGTAAAGCTGACACCGGCCACGGCTTCCAGCTCATTGAAGCGCTTGACCAGGTCCTGAACACTAATTATGGCCACGGGGCCCCTCTCCTTTGGCAACCAGTGATGAGATTTGAGATATTAATAATTAATTTTAGCAGCCGGGAGTATCTGGATCAAGGATTATTTCGCTTTGAGCCTCCCCAAGAATATGCCCCCCATTATTTTATCCCCTTAGCAGGTAATACTTCCCTGGTTTAGCGAATTATCCAGATGCATATTTATTAGGGGGTTAATTGTGGGGGAGGCGGAGCCATGGCGCGGGTAGTGGTTGTTCGCCGGCGGCGCGTCCGGAGCCTTTTAATGGGAGCTCTGGTGGTACTGGGCGCCCTGTGGGCCTGGGGTTGGTACCAGGGCTTAAAGGAGGAGCAGGCCGTTCAGGCCCTCTCCTGGGCGGTGGCCAACCAGGTGGTGGTCGTCGACCCCGGCCACGGGGGCATTGATTCCGGCGCCATGGGACCGGGAGGCACGCCGGAGCACCGGGTCAACCTGGCCATCAGCAAGGACCTGGCCGGGTTCTTGAGCCGCGGCGGGGCGAAGGTTTTCCTGACCCGCCAGGATGACAACGTTCATGAAGGGGAATCCGGCGACGACCTGGTAGAGAGGGTCAAGCTGGCGAAAAAGGTCGGCGCCGATATATTTGTCTCTATTCACTGCAACGCCTTTGACAGCCGGGAGAAAGGCGCCCAGCTCTTTTATGACCCCCAATCACCGGAGGGGAAAAAGCTGGCGGAAGCCATCCAGGCGGAGATCAAGCGCCGGTTGGCCAACACCGACCGGGTACCCTTGAGCATCGACGCCTTTGTCCTGCGCACCCAGCAGATCCCGGCCGTCATCGTTGAGGTTGGCTTTATCTCCAATCCCCAGGAAGAGAAGCTCCTGGCCGACCCCCACTACCAGCGCCAGATGGCCTTGGCTATCTACGCCGGCGTTGTTAACTACCTGGCCGGGAAGGGATCGGGGGGAGCAGGTACTACCGGGCAGGCGCAAAAGAAAGGGCCATGATACCAGCCCTAGATTTCCCAGCGGCGAAAAAGCCGTATTTTTTATACCCTGTCAAAATGCTGGATGATGTGGTAAAGTAATCCTTAAGCGAGTACTTACGAGGATAAAGACCCGGTACCGGTAATTACATGAAAGAATCGGCACCGGGCCATATTAAAAGGGGTGATTTTATGGGACAGTTGCTGGATGTGGTCTTTATGCCCCACCCGCCGATTATGGTGCCGGAGGTCGGGCGTGATGAGGTAGCCAGGATTAAAGCCACGGTGACGGCGGCCCAAGAGCTGGCCAACAGGGTAGCGGCCCACCACCCGGAAGTCATGCTTATAATTTCCCCCCACGGGCCGGTCTTCCGGGATGCCGTGGGCCTCTGGGCCGTCGACAGGCTGAAGGGTGACCTGGGGGCCTTTCGGGCCGGGGAAGTAAAGTTTACCTATTCCCTGGACCTGGACCTGGGCCAAAAAATCGCGGTTCAAGCCCGGGAAGCAGGTTTGCCGATGGTCTGGCTGGACGAGGCTGCCTGCCGGCGTTACGATCTAACCCCGGAGTTGGACCACGGCATGATGGTACCCCTTTATTACCTGCGCCGGGCGGGCCTGGAGTTGCCCCTGGTAGCCATGGGCATGAGTTTGATGGAAAGGGAGAAGCTTTATGCCTTTGGCGCCGCCCTGGCAGAGGCTATCAAAGCCAGCCCGCGCCGGGCCCTGCTGGTGGCCAGCGGCGATATGTCCCACCGCCTGTTACCGGGAGCGTCGGCGGGTTATAGCCCCCGGGGTAAGGTGTTTGACGCCAGGGTGAAAGGGCTGCTGGCGGCCTTGGATGTCGAAGGAATCTTGGCCCTGCCCGAAGACCTGGCCGAGGAGGCCGGCGAATGCGGCCTGCGTTCCTTCATCATGGGTCTGGGAGCCCTGGACGGCCATAAAGTCAGGGGCGAGGTTTTATCTTATGAAGGGCCCTTTGGTGTCGGCTACCTGGTGGCCCACCTGGAACCGGTGGGGGAAGACCCGGCGACCAGCCTGCTGGTCGGGAAGGGGCAAAACCCTGGGAAAACCGGCAAGCCCGGAGCAGCCGGAGAACCCGGGGCAGCGGCAGAAAGCGGGGCATCCGGGGAATCCGGGAACGCCGGGGAATCCCTGCCGGTGCGCCTGGCCCGTCAGAGCCTGGAGCACTACCTGCGAACCGGCCAGGTGCTACCAGTACCTGACCACCTACCCCCGGAACTGGCCGGCCGGGCCGGAGCCTTTGTTTCCTTGAAGAAACACGGCAGCTTAAGGGGCTGCATCGGTACCATTGGCCCTACTAGGGAAAACCTGGCCCAGGAGATAATTTATAACGCCCTGGCCGCCGGCCTGGAGGACCCCCGCTTTCCCCCGGTCACAATGGACGAACTGCCCGAACTCCAGTACTCAGTAGATGTCCTGGGTGCACCGGAACCAGCCACCCTGGCCGACTTGGACCCTAGGGTTTACGGCGTCATCGTCAGCCGCGGCCGGCGGCGGGGGTTGCTCCTGCCCGACCTGGAAGGGGTGGATACAGTCGAAGAACAGGTGGCCATTGCCCGCCAGAAGGGTGGTATCGGCCCTGATGAACCCTACCGCCTGGAGCGGTTTAAGGTAACGCGCTATCATTAAATCTCGCTTTATAAGCCAAGTGTCCATAAAACGGAGGAGAGACGGAGAAGGTAGGGGGATGGTGGGGGTTGACTAGTTAAGTAAGGTTTAACTATAGTGGTAAAAAAATAATGCCGGGCGTCGTCCCGGCATGGACGTCTACCCTGAAATGAGGTGCGAAGGAGGAGGTTACCGATGGCCCAAGCCCTGCATGAAGCCCAGTATTATGTAAAGTTACCCGGGGAGAAGGTAGAATGCCGTCTTTGCCCCCATACCTGCGTCATTGCCCCCGGTAAACGGGGTATCTGCCGGGTGCGGGAAAATCGCGCGGGTCGCCTCATTAGCCGTAACTACGGCCGCTGCTCCTCCCTGGCCCTGGACCCCATCGAAAAAAAGCCCCTTTACCACTTCTATCCCGGCAGCCTGATCCTTTCGGCCGGGACCATCGGCTGCAATTTCAGCTGCCAGTTCTGCCAGAACTGGGAGATCGCCCAGGCAGAACCGGAAACGGCGGTCATTACCCCGGCGGACCTGGTGCATAAGGCCCGGGAAGTTGACAGCCTGGGCATCGCTTATACCTACTCCGAGCCCCTGGTGTGGTTTGAATTCGTCCTGGCTACGGCCCGGCAGGCGCGGGCAGCCGGTCTGAAGAACGTTATGGTCACCAACGGTTTTATCCAGGAGGAGCCGCTCCAAGAACTCCTGCCCTGGATTGACGCCTGGAATATTGATGTCAAGGGCTTCAGCCTGGAGTTTTACCGTAAAATAGTCCACGGCGACTACCGCCCTGTCCTGCGGACGGCGGCAGCAGCGGTGGCGGCCGGCAGCCATGTGGAGATAACGACCCTCCTGGTCACCGGCCTCAATGACAACCTGGACGAACTGGGGGAACTGGTGCGCTGGGTGGCCGGCAACCTGGGGGTGGATACGCCCCTGCACTTTTCCCGCTATTTCCCCCAGTACCGGCTGCAGGCACCGCCGACCCCCCTGGCCACCATGCGCCGTGTCTGGGAGATGGCCCGGGAACATTTGCATTATGTTTACCTGGGTAATGTGGCCGACCCGGAGGCGAATAATACCTATTGCCCGGCCTGCGGTGAGCTGGTTATCCGCCGCACCGGTTACCAGGTTTCCTGGCCCGGCCTGGAGGGCCGCCGCTGCCGCGCCTGCGGCAGCGAGCTGGCTATTATAAGGCAATAAGGAGCTGTTATTATGCCTGATCTCACCCCATCCTGCCGCCTGGCCCTGGCGGAGTGCCTGGCCGTCAAGGCCGGGGAACAGGTTCTTATAGTTACCGATACTGATCTACAGCCCCTGGGCGAAGCCTTCTTCCAGGCTGCCCGGGAACTTGGAGCCGAAGTAGTTTACATAACAATATTACCCCGGGCCAACCACGGCCAGGAGCCGCCGGCCATGGTGGCGGCGGCCATGCTCAAGAGCCAGGTGGTCGTCCTGGTAACCGCCAAATCCCTCTCCCACACCCGGGCGCGACGGGCGGCCAACGACGCCGGCGCCCGCATCGCTTCCCTCCCCGGGGCTACGGCCGACATGCTGGTACGCACCCTGGCCGTCGACTACCAGGCCATGGCCGTTGATTGCGAACGCTACGCTGCCATTCTTACCCGGGGCCAAGAGGTACATCTGACGACCCCGGCGGGTACGGATTTAACCTTCAGCATTGCCGGGCGGCAGGGCCAACCTGACACGGGGCTCTATCGCCAACCGGGCGACTTTGGCAACCTCCCGGCCGGCGAGGCCTATATTGCTCCGGTGGAGTGTACTGCCCGGGGCACCCTGGTCATTGACGGTGCCCTGGCCGGCTTTGGTTCTCTCAAAGAACCTCTACGGCTCCAGGTAGAGCATGGCCGGGTCGTGGCGGTTGCCGGCGGGGAGACGGCCACGGCCCTGAAGGAGATGCTGGACCGTTACGGTGAGGCGAGCCGTAACATCGCCGAGCTGGGTATCGGCCTGAACCCCCTGGCCAAACTGACGGGCAATGTCCTGGAGGATGAAAAGGTCAAGGGCACGGTCCACATCGCCCTGGGGGATAACAGCACCTTCGGCGGTCAAGTGGAGGCCCCCAGCCACCTGGACGGCATTCTCCTGCGGCCGAGCCTCAGCGTTGACGGGCAGCAGGTGCTGTAGGCCCGGGGTAGCGGGGGTGCCTGGCCGTGGCAAAGGCGGGCGGCAGCCCCTCCCACCCCGGGGTTGGCAGGCCGGGCCGGGTGTCGGCGGTGGCCGGCTGCTGGTAAGGGCAGATAACGGGCTGGCCCTGGTCGAGGTGGCCGGCCAGCTCACACAGACCGTCATTATAATAAGTACACTGGCAGCTGCAGGTTGCCAGGGACACGGAGCAAACCTCCTTTGAAAACAGGGTTCTACCTTAAATGGTTACTGCTAGCAAATACCTTGTTATAGGCTGGCGGGTAGTATTATTTCCATCGCCCGGGAATCTAATCTCCGGGTGATTGGGGGCTATGTATGCAAGTCGTCAAAGAAAAAATCAACCAGGCTATTGATGCTATAAAAAGCCAGATTATCCAGGTGGCCGAAGCCATCTTTGATCACCCTGAAACCGGTAACCAGGAGTACTTTGCCGCCGATCTCCTCACCGGGATACTCAAAGAGAAGAGCTTTCGCATCACCAGGCCCCTGAGCCAGCTGCCTACGGCCTTCCGGGCCGAGCTAACCGCAGCCCCGGGACCGGTGGTGGGCCTGCTGGCCGAGTATGACGCCTTGCCGGGGCTGGGTCACGCCTGCGGCCATAACCTCATCGCCGCTGCCAGCCTGGGTGCCGCCCTGGGCCTGGCGGCGGTAAAGGACGATCTGCGGGGGTCGATCGTCGTTCTCGGCACGCCGGCCGAGGAGAGCCGCGGCGCCAAGGTGCTGCTGGTACGCGCCGGTGTCCTGAACGACCTGGATGTAGCCTTGATGTTTCACCCTGGGGACGCCAATATAGTAGAAGTATCCTCTCTGGCCCTGGAGGCCCTGGAGTTTATTTTTGAAGGCCGGGCTGCCCATGCTGCCTCCTGCCCGGAAGAGGGGGCCAACGCCCTGGAGGCAGTCATCCAGCTCTTTAACAATATCAATGCCCTGCGGCCTTACCTGAAGGACGAGGCCAGCATCCACGGCATAATTGTCGAGGGCGGCGTCTCGCCTAATATTATTCCCGAACGGGCAGTGGCCCGTTTTTACCTGCGCGCCCGCACCCGGGAGGCTTTAAACCGCGTGGCTCAGCGGGTGGAGGATTGTGCTACGGCGGCAGCCCTGGCTACGGGCACCCGTTTCTGGTACCACAACTACGAACCATCCTATGAAGCTATGCTGGTCAATCGTACCCTGGCTGCCGCCTGGCAGCGCAACCTGCAGGAACTGGGAGTAACCAACCTGGCCCAGGCTTCCCGCAGCCGGGGCTCCCTGGATATGGGCAATGTCAGCCGGGTGGTACCGGCCATCCACCCCTACCTCTCCCTGAATGCCGGCCGGCTGGTGCCCCATAGCCGCCAGTTTGCCCGGGTGGTACGGGGCGAAGCCGGCCGGCAGCTGGCTGTCCTGGCCGCCCGGGCCTTAGCCTGGACGGCGGCCGACGTTATGCTCGACCGGGAGCTGCTGGCCAGGATTAAAGAGGAGTTTGCCGGGGGGGAGGCAATCAAGAAAACCTAAATCTGGCTAACAGGGACAACGTGATGCTATACCGCAAGCTAAGGCGATTGTTGCTTGGCTGAACGCAATCCCTCCGACCGGGTGAGAAGGAAGGGCTATTCATTCATACCTGCCATCCTCGTGCATAAAAATTTAAAGGATGGGAGGGGTGGACATGAATCACCGCAGGTTGTGGCTCCGGGCTATAGTAATCCTGGCGTTAGCGGCCGTCGTTTTCTGGCAGCGAACGGCCACGGGGCAACCGGATCCTTACGAGGCGCGGGATCTGGCAGTAATGGGCCAGGAGGCCCGGGGCGGGCAAGGGATTCTGGAGGAACTGGCCCAGGGCCGGCAGGCAGGGGTCTATAATCTCCAGGCCGAGGGGGATGTGGCCCCGGCTGCCGGGGTGGAGAAGATTATCGGCGTCACTTTATCTAAAGATAAGGGCTTGCTGGGGGTCTTCAGCCAGAAGGACGGGCAGCCGGTACTGCTGACTACCCTGAATACCCTGCCCCTTCAGGAGGTCAAGGTCGTCCAACTGGAAACAGGGCGTAACGCCCTTCTGATCCGGGAACTCCTGGACGAACGCTTCGGGGCCTATTTCCTGAGTAGTTTTTATGCCCTGTATACCTGGGAGGGTGACAAGCTGCAGGAGATCTGGCGCAAGGTGGCCGGGAACGAGGAGCGCTGGAACAAAAAGTGGCTGGCCCGGGGGGAAGGTTGGCAGGGGGTTAGCGAGCAGGTAACTACCGATTTTACTCGCTCGGAGGGTAAACTGGCCATTAAGGCCATCAGTAACCAAATCCTCTGGTCGGCGCCGGCGGTTGACGGCCCCCGGACCAAGCTCCAGAGCCGGACAGTCGCCCACACCTATCGCTGGGAACCGGCCTGGGGGGCCATGGTCATGGCCGAGGGACGGCTCAACGCTGCCGCTCCTTTAAAGGAGCGCCGGGGCAATAAGTATGTCGACTGCGGGCAGCTGGCGGCCGGGGAAAAGGTAGCCGTTCTGGAGGATGAAGACCTCCTCTCCTGGCTGCAACCGGAGGAACCCGCCTACTGGCGGGTGAAGACGAAGGGCGGCCAGGTGGGCTATATCCTGAAAACCCAGGTGGACCTTCTGCCGGGATTAATATAGTTAAAGGCAATAATGGTAGCCGGAAGTATTTTTAAGGTCCGCAAGGGAAACTGGGACAGGAAAATGACCACAAGGAGGATATAGATAATCAACGGCCAGGAGAGTAGCCCCGCCAGGCCGTTTTTTTCTTTGGTTGCGGCGACCGGCGTAGTGACCGCCATCGCGTTGACAGGGCGGAAATCTTCATGGACCAGGGTAATCGCCAGGATGACCCCGGAACCGGCCAGCATGAAGACCACCTGGAAGGAAAAAATATCAGCCGGGACACCGCCGATCAAGGACCCCATTACCAGGCCGATGATCTGCCCGGTCTGCAACCAGCCCAGGCGAAACCAGGCGGTTCTCCGAGGTAGAGGTGGCGGCTATGGTCAGGACGATGGTAAAGGCTGTCAATATTAAGGCAAAGTAAAATTTTACCCCCCTATTGCATTTTTATGCACCACTATTGTATAATTATAAACACGGGGTGAAGGAACTCCGGTGACGACATACAGCCATTCCAACTTCCCACATCCATTTTCGCAGGAGGTTCCTTCCTTGATTAAAGTCGGAATCATCGGCGCCACCGGGTATACTGGAGCGGAGCTGGTGCGGATCTTGAGCCGGCACCCGCAGGTGGAACTGGTGGCCCTTACTTCACGCAGCTACGCCGGGGAAGAGATGGCCGGCGTTTACCCGGCCCTGACCGGCTCCACGGATCTTAACTGTGAGGATTTAACCCCCGAAGAGGTTATGGACCGGGCGGAGGTAATCTTTATCGCCCTGCCCCACGGCCATGCCGTCCCGGTAGCTACTAGAGCCCGGGAGCGAGGGATCAAGGTAATTGACCTGGGTGCCGACTGGCGCTTCCGGGACGCCGGGACTTACGAGGAGTGGTACAAAGTCCCGCACGGCAACCATAAGCTGGCGGCCCGGGCCGTCTACGGCCTGCCGGAAATCCACCGGGAGGCTATCCGCAGCGCCGGCCTGGTGGCCAATCCCGGTTGTTTCCCCACCAGCGCCATCCTGGGCCTGGCGCCCTTACTTCAAGGCGGCTATATTGACCCGGAAACTATTATTATTGACTCCAAGACCGGGGTTTCCGGGGCCGGGCGGGGAGCGAAGGTCACCAGCCTCTTTGTCGAGTGCAACGAGAATATCAATCCCTACGGTGTCGCCGGGCACCGCCATACCCCGGAGATTGAACAAGAATTGAGCGCCCTGGCCGGCAGGGCGGTCACGGTAACCTTTACCCCCCACCTGCTGCCCATCAGCCGGGGCATCTTGAGCACCATGTACGCCTCCCTGGCGCGGCCGGCAACCGAAGCCGAACTCCGCCAGGTTTACCGGGAGTTTTACGCCGGCGCCGCCTTTGTCCATCTCCTGCCCCCGGGCCAGTGGCCCCACACCCGCTGGGTTTACGGCAGCAACAATTGCCATATCAACCTGGCCGTCGACAGCCGTACCGGCCGGGTGGTAGTCGCCAGCGCCATTGACAACCTGACCAAGGGCGCCTCCGGCCAAGCGGTACAGAATTTGAACCTGATGTTTGGCTTCCCGGAGACCATGGCCCTGGCAGGTCCGGGCCTGTGTCCGTAATGAACGCCAAGAACTACTATATCCAGCCCTCAGGGGCCCTTTGGAGGCTGAAAAAGATGCAAGACTTGCAGCCGGTTGCCGGCGGCATTACCGCCCCGCGGGGATTTGTCGCTGCCGGCGTCCACGCCGGTTTGAAAAAAGATAAACTGGACCTGGCCCTCATCGTCAGCGAGGTGCCGGCCACGGCGGCAGCCGTCTATACCCGCAACCGGGTCAAAGCTGCTCCCCTGCTGGTGACGGCCGAACACCTGAAGTCCGGCGGGGCCCGGGCCATTGTCGCCAACAGCGGCAACGCCAACGCCTGTACCGGGGAGCGCGGTTACCGGGATGCCCGGGAGATGGCCGCCGTCACGGCGGCAGCCGTGGGCTGCGAGCCCTGGCAGGTGGTGGTGGCCTCCACCGGCGTCATCGGCGTGCCCTTACCCATGGATAAAATCACTGCCGGCATCGAGGCCGCGGCCGCCGGACTGGCGGTAGAGGGCGGCGGCGACGCGGCGGCAGCCATCTTGACCACCGACACCCGGATAAAAGAGATCGCCGTCCAGCTCCCCCTGGGGGGTGCGACGGTGACCATCGCCGGCATTGCTAAGGGTTCCGGCATGATCCACCCCAATATGGGCACCATGCTCTGTTTCCTGACCACCGACGTGGCCATAGAACCGGAAGACCTGAAGCAGGCCCTGCGGACGGTAGTGGACCGGACCTTTAACATGGTCACCATCGACGGTGACACCAGCACCAACGATATGGCCGTCATCCTGGCCAACGGCTGCGCTGATAATGCCCCCCTGACCATCGAGGAGCACGCCGTTTTTCGCAACGGGTTGGAGTACGTCTGCCGTTACCTGGCCCGCCTCATTGCCCGGGACGGGGAGGGGGCCAGCAAGCTGATAACCGTGGAGGTTCACGGCGCCGCCACCGAGATGGCGGCCCGCCAGGTGGCCCGGGCTGTAGCCGGTTCCAACCTGGTCAAGAGCGCCATCTTTGGCGCCGACGCTAACTGGGGCCGCATCATTTGCGCTGCCGGCTACTCCGGCGCTGAAATCGACCCGGAGAAGATCGATATCTACCTGGCCAGCCGTGCCGGTCGCGAGGCCATGACTGCCGGCGGCGAACCCCTGCCCTTCAGTGAGGAAAAGGCAGCAGCCATCTTAAAGGAAGACGAGATAACGATCATCCTGGACTTAAACCAGGGTGCCGCTGCAGCCACCGCCTGGGGTTGCGACTTGACCTACGATTATGTAAAGATCAACGCCTCGTACCGGACATAATTAGGAGGGACCGGTGATGACCCTTTCGCCCCTGGAAAAGACAGGTATCTTGATCGAAGCCCTGCCCTATATCCGCCAGTTCTACGGCAAAACCGTCGTCATCAAATACGGCGGCCACGCCATGGTCAACTGCGAGCTAAAAAAAGCCGTCATGCAGGACGCCGTCCTTATGCACCTGGTAGGCATGCGGCCGGTCATCGTCCACGGCGGCGGGCCGGAAATCACCAGCATGCTAAAACGCCTGGGCAAGCAGTCCCAGTTTATCCAGGGCCAGCGGGTAACCGACGCCGAGACCATGGAGATTGTGGAAATGGTCCT
Source organism: Moorella naiadis (nom. illeg.) (assembly GCF_051020825.1). NCBI lineage: Bacteria > Bacillati > Bacillota > Clostridia > Neomoorellales > Neomoorellaceae > Neomoorella > Moorella naiadis (nom. illeg.). Next base: position 39,648 of record NZ_JAXGFQ010000008.1, on the reverse strand, counting down.
GGTCGGGAAGATTAATAAGGAGATTGTCGCCAATCTCCACCGCTATGGCGGCAAGGCCATCGGCCTCTGCGGCAAGGACGGCCACCTTATCGAAGCCAGTAAACAGGTGGCCCACGTCCAGAAGGACGGCGCTGAAATGGATCTGGACCTTGGTTATGTAGGCCAGGTGGAGCAGATTAACCCTGGTATCATTGAGACCGTCATCGCCGAGGGCTATATCCCCGTAGTCGCGCCCATCGGCGTGGGGCCAGAGGGGGAGAGCTATAACATCAACGCCGACCTGGTGGCCGGCGAGCTGGCCGTAGCCCTGCAGGCTGATAAACTGGTCCTGCTGACGGACGTCGAGGGTATCCTGGCCGACCGGGACGACCCCGCCTCCCTGATCTCCTCCCTGGAGGTTGACCGGGTACCAGAACTGATCCAGCAGGGCGTTATTGCCGGCGGCATGATCCCTAAAGTCAACTGCTGTATCCGCGCCCTGGAGGGCGGCGTCAAAAAGACCCATATTATCGACGGCCGTATCCCCCATTCCATTCTCCTGGAGGTCTTCACCGATACCGGTGTGGGGACCATGGTGGTGCCAGGGTAAGGCCGGGTTGAGCCGTTCATGGTGGCACTTCTCACATCTTATTTTGGAGGGGGACGAAGATGGATAACGCGACTATTGTCGCCCAGGGAGAAAAATACGTCATGCGGACTTACGGGCGCTACCCTATGGCTATTGTCCGCGGCGAGGGCGCCCGGGTCTGGGATGCCGACGGCAAGGAATACCTGGACTTTGTCGCCGGCCTGGCCGTCAACTCCCTGGGACACTGTCATCCCCGGGTAGTGGAGGCCATCCGGGAACAGGCCGGCAAGCTCCTGCATTGCTCCAACCTTTACTGGATTGAGCCCCAGGTGGAATTGGCCCGGCTGCTGGTAGAGAACTCGGCCCTGGATAAGGTCTTTTTCTGCAATAGCGGCGCTGAGGCCAACGAGGCGGCCATGAAGCTCGCTCGCAAGTACGCCAAGGAGCACCGGGGGCCGGAAAGCTACGAGATTATCTCCATGCGCCGTTCCTTCCACGGCCGCACCCTGGCCACCCTGACGGCCACCGGCCAGGAGATGTTCCACCGGGGCTTTGCCCCCCTGCCGGCAGGCTTTAGATACGTCCCCTTCAACGATCTCTCTAGCCTGCGGGCAGCGATCGGCCCCCGCACCTGCGCCGTCATGCTGGAACCCGTCCAGGGGGAAGGCGGCGTCTACGCGGCTAATAAGGACTACCTTCAGGCCGTGCGCGCCCTCTGCGACGACGAGGGACTCCTGCTTATTTTTGACGAGGTCCAGTGTGGCCTGGGCCGGACGGGGTACCTCTTCGCCTACCAGTATTACGATGTTGAGCCCGACATCCTCACCCTGGCCAAGGCCCTGGCCGGCGGCGTGCCCATCGGCGCCATGCTGGCTAAAGAAAAGGCGGCGGCTGCCTTTGCCCCCGGGGACCACGCCTCCACCTTTGGCGGCAATCCCCTGGCGACGGCGGCCGGGGTGGCGGCCTTCAAGGCCCTGCTGGCAGAGGAGGTCGTCGCGAACGCCCGGGAGCAGGGGGAGTATTTCCGCCGGCAACTGGAGGGATTGGTGCGGGAATTCCCGCAGCTCACCGAGGTGCGGGGCCGCGGCCTCTTGCTGGGCGTAGAGATCGATGGCCCGGCAGCAGCGGTGGTGGCCGCCTGCCAGGAGCGGGGCCTTCTAATCAACGCCATCCACGGTCATGTTCTCCGCTTTATACCGCCCCTAATTGTTACCCGTGAGGATATCGACCGGGCGGTGGCCATCTTAAGGGAAGCCCTGCAGGAGGTCCTGGGTGAGGCTGCCGCAGGCCAACAGTAGCAGCCTAAAATTCTGGTTTGAGGTCAAAATTAAGGGTAAAATTAAGGGTCAAATTGAGGTAAAATAAGGAACATAAAAAGGAACACGAGGATGAAAGGAGTGCATGTTGATGGCCGATCTTGCCGGGAGCCTTAAAGGCCGCGACTTCATTTCCCTGAAGGATTTTACCACTGCCGAGATTCTCTACCTCCTGGATTTGGCCGAGGACCTCAAGGCTAAACTCAAGAAGGGAGAACCCCATCCCCTGTTGGCTGGTAAAACCCTGGGGATGATCTTTACCAAACGTTCCACCCGCACCAGGGTCTCCTTTGAAGTCGGTATGTACCAGCTGGGGGGGTACCCCCTTTTCCTCACCAAAGACGACCTGCAGTTGGGCCGGGGGGAGACCATTGCCGACACCGCCCGGGTCCTTTCCCGTTACCTGGACGGGATCATGATCCGGACCTATTCCCACCGGGATGTGGAGGAACTGGCGGAGCACGCCTCCATCCCGGTCATCAACGGCTTGACGGATTTCCTGCACCCCACCCAGGCCCTGGCGGATATCATGACCATCCGCGAGTGGAAGGGCAAGATTAAAGGATTGAACCTGACCTTTATCGGTGACGGCAATAACGTAGCCCACTCCCTGATGTACGGCGGCGCCCGGGTGGGCCTCAACGTCACCATCGCCTGCCCCTCCGGCTACGAGCCCATGCCCCAGGTAGTGGAAGAGGCCCGGCGCATGGCCGCCGACAACGGCTGCCAGATCGCCGTTACCAATAACCTCAAAGAGGCGGCCGCGAGTGCCGATGTCCTTTACACCGATGTCTGGGCGAGTATGGGCCAGGAGGAAGAGGCCGAGAAACGGCGCCAGGCCTTCCGCAAGTTCCAGATCAACAGCGACCTCCTCCAACTGGCCAAACCCGACGCCATGGTCCTCCACTGCCTGCCCGCCCACCGGGGCGAGGAGATCACCGACGAGGTCATGGACGGACCCCAGTCGGCCGTCTTTGATGAGGCCGAGAACCGCCTTCACGCCCACAAGGCTATCATGGCGGCACTGATGGGCTAACAGAAAGGAGTCATGACAATGGCCGAAAAAGTAGTCCTCGCCTATTCCGGCGGGCTGGATACCTCCATCATTATCCCCTGGCTCAAGGAAAACTACGGTTATGAGGTCATCGCCGTGGCCGTCGACGTCGGCCAGGGTGAGGAATTGGAACCGCTAGAGGAAAAGGCCATTAAGACCGGAGCCAGCAAGATCTACATTCTTGATAAAAAGAAAGAATTCGTCGAGGAGTACATCTGGCCCACCCTCAAGGCCGGGGCCGTTTATGAGGGCAAGTACCTCCTGGGCACCTCCTTCGCCCGGCCCCTGATAGCCAAATGCCTGGTGGAAATTGCGGCCAAGGAAGGGGCCACGGCCATCGCCCACGGCGCCACCGGTAAGGGTAACGACCAGGTCCGCTTTGAGCTGGGGGTCAAGGCCCTGAATCCCCGGCTGAAAGTCATCGCCCCCTGGCGTATCTGGAACATCCGCTCCCGGGAAGAGGCCATGGATTACGCCGCCGCCCGGGGCATCCCGGTACCGGTGACCAAGGACCGGCCCTACAGCATGGACCGCAACCTCTGGCACCTGAGCCACGAGGGCGGCGACCTGGAAGACCCCTGGAATGAACCGCAGGACGACCTTTACCTTATCATTACCCCGCCGGAACAGACCCCGGATCAGCCGGCCTACGTGACCATTGACTTTGAAAAGGGTATTCCTGTGGCTGTGGACGGGGAAAAGCTCGACGCCGTTGCCCTGGTTGCCAGGCTTAATGACCTGGCGGCGGCCAACGGCGTCGGCATCGACGATATTGTCGAGAACCGCCTGGTGGGTATGAAATCCAGGGGCGTTTATGAAACCCCCGGGGGGACCGTCCTTTATATCGCCCACCGGGAACTGGAGTACCTGACCCTGGATCGGATGACCATGCACTTCAAGGAAATAGTAGCCGCCAAATACGCCGAGCTGGTCTACGACGGCAACTGGTTCTCTCCCCTGAAAAAGGCCCTGGATGCCTTTGTGGACAGCACCCAGGCGACGGTGACCGGGACGGTGCGCCTGAAGCTCTATAAGGGCCGCTGCACCCCGGCCGGAGCTAAATCGCCTTACTCTATCTACAGTGAGGACCTGGTCACCTTCGGCGCCGGCGGCGACTACGACCACAAGGACGCTACCGGTTTCATCAACCTCTTCGGCCTGCCCCTTAAGGTCAGGGCGTTGATGGAGCAGAAGGCCGGTTTGAGGTAATACGGCATAGCATATGCGGTATGGAAGTGCCGGCGGCTACAGGCGAAAGGCGACTTTGGTTTGAGGCATCAGCAAACTCAGCGAAGCCGAACCAAGGCGGCGGTGAACGGGATGGGGATCGCATCATACCTTTAGAGACGAAGCCTAGCACGCCAGCCTGAGCCTGTACCGCCGGCATTACATATAACAAAAGGAGTATCTCTATGAAGCTCTGGGGCGGACGCTTTACCAGGACAACCGACCGGCTGGTGGAGGACTTCCACTCCTCCATCAGCTTCGACCAGCGCCTCTATAAAGAGGACATCGCCGGTTCCATCGCCCATGCCCGCATGCTGGCAGCGGTAGGCCTCATCACCCCGGCCGAAGGTGCAGCCATTATCAAAGGCCTGGAGGAAATCCGGGCCGACATCGAGGCGGGCCGGGTAGCCTTCGACGTGGGCGCCGAGGACATCCACATGAATATCGAAAAGCTTCTCACCGAGCGCATTGGCGAGGCCGGCAAGAAGCTGCATACGGCCCGCAGTCGCAATGACCAGGTGGCCCTGGATTTGCGCCTGTATTTAAAAGGAGAGATTCCCGCCGTCAAGGAACTCCTGGCCGGCTTACAGCAGGTCCTGGTGAACCTGGCCGCGCAACATCTCCACACCGTCATGCCCGGTTATACCCACCTGCAGAAGGCCCAGCCCGTCACCCTGGCCCACCACCTCCTGGCCTACTTCGAGATGTTTTACCGCGACCAGCAGCGCCTGGACGGCTGCCTGGTCCGGGTGGATGTCATGCCCCTGGGCGCCGGCGCCCTGGCCGGGACCACCCTGCCTATTGACCGGGAGATGGTGGCCCGGGAGCTGGGTTTCCGGGCCATCAGCGCCAACTCCCTGGATGCCGTGGCCGACCGCGATTTTGTCGTCGATTTCCTGGCCGCCGCTTCCTTGATCATGATGCACCTGAGCCGCCTGGCCGAGGAGATTATCCTCTGGTCCAGCGAGGAGTTCGGCTTCCTGGAGCTGGACGACGCCTACAGCACCGGTTCCAGCATGATGCCCCAGAAGAAGAACCCCGACGTGGCGGAACTGGTGCGGGGTAAGACCGGCCGAGTGTACGGCCACCTGATGGGCATGCTGACGGTTTTAAAGGGCTTGCCCCTGGCCTACAACAAAGACCTGCAGGAGGATAAAGAAACCCTCTTTGACGTCCTGGATACGGTTAAGGGCTGTCTCCTGGTCTTTACCCCCATGCTGCAAACGGCCCGCTTCCGGGTGGAGCGCCTGCAGGCTGACGCCGCCAGCGGCTTTGCCGCGGCCACCGATGTGGCTGAGTACCTGGTACGCAAGGGTCTGCCCTTCCGCGAGGCCCACGCCGTCGTCGGCTCCCTGGTCCTGCACTGCCTGCAGGCCGGCCGCAGCCTCCAGGATTTAAGCCTGGCGGAGTGGCAGTCCTTTTCGCCCCTTTTTACTGAGGATATTTACGCCTGCCTCTCAGCTGAAGCCTGCGTCAACGGCCGCAACCTCCCCGGCGGCCCGGCCCCGGCGGCCGTGGCCCAGGCCATAGAGCGGGCCAGGAAGCTCCTTGCCGGGAGGGGAAACGGGTGACCAGGATCATTACCTGCGACGAGATTACCCGGGCGGTGGCCGACCTTTGCCGGGAGGCCAATTACTACCTGGGTGAGGACGTGCGGGAAGCCCTGGCAGGGGCTTTGGCCCGGGAAGTCTCGCCCCAGGGGAAGGATGTCTTGTGCCAGCTCCTGGAGAATGCCGCCATCGCCGCCGCCGAGAAGGTGCCCATCTGCCAGGATACGGGGGCGGCAGTAGTTTTCCTGGAGTTGGGGCAGGAGGTGCAGGTGCAGGGCGGCTATCTTTATGACGCCGTTAACGCCGGCGTCCGCCGGGGGTATACGGAGGGTTACCTACGTAAATCTATGGTTTACCCGCCCCTGGACGGTCGGAATACCGGGGACAACACGCCGGCCATTATCCATACGAAAATTGTTCCCGGCGATAGATTGACCATCACCGTAGCGCCTAAGGGCGGCGGCAGTGAGAATATGAGCGCGGTGGCCATGCTGACGCCGGCCGCCGGCGTCCGGGGTGTTAAGGAGTTTGTCCTTGCTACGGTAAAAAAGGCCGGTCCCAACCCCTGCCCGCCCATTATCGTCGGGGTAGGCATCGGCGGCAACTTCGAAAAGTGCACCCTCCTGGCCAAGGAGGCCCTGCTGCGGCCCCTGGGTCAGCCCCACCCTCTAGCGGAGGTTGCCTCCCTGGAAAACGAGCTGCTAACGGCCATCAATAACCTGGGTATCGGACCCCAGGGCTTCGGTGGCCGGGTCACGGCCCTGGCGGTGCACGTCGCGATCTTTGCCCGCCATCTTGCCAGCCTGCCCGTAGCCGTGAATATCCAGTGCCACGCCGCCCGGCATAAGAGCGTTACCCTGTAGGCAGGTCGCAAACGCCCGGCCTTTATACAGGCGTGACAAGCCGTGAACCTGTGTGGTAAAAAAGCAAGTGTCTTCAGGTGCGGGAGGACAAGCGGGGAAGCTGGGCGATAGACGAAGACCTTATAGGTGGTAACGAAGGCCTTAACCGGTAGGATAATCATGTTATTAGCGCTGAATTTGGAAATCTTCGTTGCCAAGGGAGGGCGGGAGATGAAGGGTGAGCTTCAAGGGCATATAAAAGCAATCCAGGGGGAGGGCCCCTCCTGCCGGGGGCAACTGGCAATAGATAAAGTACCGGCAAAGGAGATAAAGCATATTCGCACTCCCCTGGCAGATGCCGATGTGGCGGCCCTGCGGGCCGGGGACCGGGTGCTGGTCGGCGGCGTCGTCTACGCCGCCCGGGACAGCGCCCATAAAAGGTTAATCGAGCTCCTGGACCGGGGCGAGGCATTACCTGTCGACCTGCGGGGCCAGGTTATTTACTATGTGGGTCCGGCCCCGGCCACGCCCGGACGGGTTATCGGCTCCGCCGGGCCTACCACCAGCAGCCGCATGGACCCCTATACCCCACGGTTAATCGCCGCCACCGGCCTGAAGGGTATGATCGGTAAGGGTTATCGTTCGCCGGAAGTCAAGAAGGCCCTGGTGGACCATAAAGCCGTTTACTTTGCCGCCGTAGGCGGGTCCGGGGCCTTAATCGCCCGGTGCATTAAAAGGGCGGAGGTAATCGCCTATCCCGACCTGGGGCCCGAGGCCCTGCGCCTTATGGAGGTTGAGGACCTGCCGGTTACAGTAATTAACGATTGCTATGGCGGCGATCTTTATACCGACGCCCTGGCCCGGTACAGGGTGTAGGTAGGTTCTTAACGGCAAATATTATCCTGGCTTGCAGGCGCCCGGCTTTACTTTTAGCCGGGCGCTATTTTGCAGGTAAGATGGTTATATTGATAATCTGGCAGCCCTGGGGTAAAATGGAGACAAAAAGGCGGCGAGTGATTTCTGTGAATTATGCTCACCATCAGGCGGGATGTTAATTATGGGGAGGGAGCTAAAATTGGGTACACAATCAGACAAACTGGCTACCTATTACGCTAAAAAATATCCTTTAGCTCTTGCTGACAGTTTGTCGCCTGTTGACACATATCTAGCAGAGCGTTACCAAGAAGCCTGGCAAGTGGCGAAAAGAGCTGCGACTATCTTGAAAGGGGGATACTCTGCTAAAAAAGTGGCGGTCTTTGGCTCCCTTGTTGATCGCTCCCGGTTTACTCGTTGGTCTGATGTCGACCTGGCGGCGTGGGGCATTCCTGACGACCGGTTTTACGCGGCGGTAGGGGCGGTGACGGGCCTGAGCGATAAATTTAAAGTTGATTTGGTCGACCCAGCAGACTGCCGGGATTCTCTACGGCAAGCTATTGAAAGCGAAGGGATGGAGATATGAACAAGATCAGGGTATCTATGGAAGCAGGCGAAAAGAAATCCAGGTCTTTGGAAAGGCGATGGCCCAGGTATAAGGCCAGGGCTGTGTCATCGGCCAGGTAGAAGTCCTGCAGTATGCCGGCAGAACTCAGTAGTTCCAATGCTCCCTGCCCCTGCGGTGGGAGGGCGGTTGCAAACACCGGAGGTCCTCCTTCTTCAGGTGATAATAATAACACCAGAAGTAGCCCGTTTTGGCTGATAGCCGGGGACTGGTTTTGATTACTTCCAGGCGCTTTTCGTCGCTATACTGCTGTAAAACCCAGCCGATGGCCCGGGTATCCCCATATTCCAATAAACGCTCGAGGATAAAATACGAATCGGTCCGGGCATCCAGGGCGGCGAAGGGCACATCCCAGAAGAACTTTTTTAAGAAGACGGGTAAGGACAAGAGAATCTCCTACCTCCGTACTACCTGAAAATAAAACGCCTTCCCATTTCATCCTTCTGCTGGTGCCGCGCCAGCGGCCTGAGTGTCTATCCTGAAGACAATTCCGGTAGGCCAACCTTTCTGTCTCTCCTAAACCAGAATAATTATATCATTTCTTATCTGGATGCGAAAGTTTACCAGCGGTTGGCGGCTATGGCACTTGAAGGTTGCAGCTGATACTTCCATGCTAATAGCCTTGTCTCATTTGCGAAAGTAAGATCTGGTGAAAAAGCAATGGGGCAAGATTTTTATACCAAAAATGATACACAAGGAACTTTTATTGGGGGGCTTCCGTAAAGTTTGCCAATCAGGCAGGTAACCAATAGAACGCGTCGAATATATTGTTCGGTAATGAAAAATTTTACCGGAGCGCTTTTATGAGCATCGAACGTAACTTCAACATAGCCTTTGTGGCCAACCTGGCCCTGCATGAAAAGCAAATCCAACAGAATTACCGGCCCATCATTACCGTGCACAAATGGTTTGCCCGCCGGCCTGGTACGTTATTTCGTAGCTTATTACTGGCAGAATTTGCGTCAGGTAAGCTGACCGATAATTATTACCGCCCTCACAATTTTCAGGGTTTACGAGTAGCCGACCCATTTATGGGTGGAGGTACACCACTTCTTGAGGCCAACAGGCTTGGCTGCCATGTCCTGGGCTACGACATAAACCCCATGGCTTACTGGATTGTGCGTCAAGAGATTGAACATCTGGACCTTGAGGCCTACCAGCAGGCTGCCAGGGAAATCGGAGCCTTTCTGGAGGAAAGGGTCGGCTCTTATTACCGGACTAGATGTCCCATATGTGGGCGCCAGGATGCCCTGGTAAAATACTTCCTCTGGGTAAAGGTGCAGCGCTGTCATAATTGCGGCCGGGAATTTGATCTCTTTCCAGGATATATCCTGGCGCAAAAGGGGCGTCACCCCCAAGATGTCGTAATCTGTTCCGCCTGCGGTGACCTTAACGAAATTGGGGATAGAAGAAATCCCGGCCACTGCTATAATTGCGGCGAAGAATTAAAAACGAAAGGCCCTGCTGGCCGTAACCATTGCCCTTGCCCCCATTGTGGTCATAGCAATTCTTATCCCGATCCGGAAAGTGGCCCTCCCGGGCACCGGATGGTAGCCATTGAATATCACTGCTCCTATTGTAAACCTGGGCATCGGGGCCGCTTTTTTAAAAAACCGGATAGGGAGGATCTGGCAAAATTTGCAGCAGCCGCTGGTGCCTGGGAAGCGCTCCAGTCGCAGTATGTTCCCGAAGAAGAAATACCCGCTGGTGATGAGACCGACCGGCTCCATCGTTGGGGTTATCGCTACTATCGAGAGATGTTTAACGAACGCCAGCTCCTGGGTTTGGAACTCCTCGCCCGGGAAATCAGCCATCATTCTAATGAACGCCTAAAAAATGCCCTAGCGACCAACCTTTCCGACCTGCTCCGCTACCAGAACATGCTTTGTCGTTACGACCCCTATGCCCTTAAATCCCTGGATATTTTCTCCGTCCACGGTTTCCCCGTCGGCTTAATCCAGTGCGAATCCAACCTGCTTGGGATACCTGGAGAAAAAACGGGCGTAAATATTGGTAGTGGCGGCTGGACCAACATTGTCGATAAATATTTAAAGGCTAAAGATTATTGTCAGCGGCCTTTTGAAATCAGGCATGTAAATGGTCGTAAACAGCAGTTATGGATCAAAGGAGAATGGATAGGGGAGCGCCACCAGGGGATGACGCAACAGCGGGAAGTTGATTTAAGGTGCACCAGCGCTACCACGGCCGTCCTGGAACCCTCTTCCCTGGACGCCGTTCTTACCGACCCTCCTTACTTCGCCAATGTGCAGTATGCCGAGCTTATGGATTTTTGTTATGTATGGCTGAGGCGCTTGGTCGGGGCTGGTAATCCTGCGTTTACGGCCCGGACAACCCGTAACCCTGAAGAACTCACCGGTAATACTACCATGTCCCGGGGGATCGATGATTTTACTGCGGGACTTAGCCGGGTTTTTTCAAATATGACAGCAGCCTTAAAACCGGGCGCCCCCTTTGTTTTTACTTATCACCATAACAGGCTTGAAGCTTACTACCCGGTAGCCGTGGCCCTGCTGGATGCCGGCCTGGCCTGTACGGCTACTTTACCCTGCCCGGCGGAAATGGCGGCATCCATCCATATCAACGGTACCGGTTCTTCCATTATAGATACGGTTTTCATCTGCCGGACTACCGGTGTCATTTCCCGGCGCCTGCTGATGAGAGAACCGGAGAAAATTGCGGCCTTAATCATGAAGGAACTAGAGGAACTGGAAAAGGGCGGGGTGCCTGTCACCCGGGGAGATACTCGTTGCATTATTTACGGCCACTTAATCCGGCTGGCCGTCTGGTATTTGCGGGCGACATGGGATAAAAGTCTGAACTGGGACAAAAAGTTCGCCCTGATTGCCAGGATGATTGATGAACTGGGGGGTTCCAGCGCTATCGAGGCTTGTTTAGAGGAAAATGGCGTGCAGCTGAAGACCAGACGCGAAGCCATCGTATGTGAAGGTGAATCTGAATATGGAGCAGGTAGTGATGAAGTATCCTTTTGAAGCCCCACTGGAGGAATTACAGGCTGACCTGGACACCTATGTGGAGGTAGTTTTTTCTTGCCTGGAATCTGAATTCATGGTTATACCCAAAGGCCGGGGGTTTATTGAATATCCGGTTTTTGCCAGGGCCTATGAGGCCCTTAAGCAAGCCACCAATGGCTTTATTTCTTTACACCCCGACGTAATTTTAGAGACAGTAAAAGAAGTTCCGCTGGCATTGATTGTTTTACGGACTATAATGGGTTTTACACCGCCGGAATGGGCTTACATTACTACTCAGAGAACAGGCATAGAGATTTCCCAGGGCTTCAGTCGTGCATTGGACAGGCGGATTAGAATGTCCCCTTTGACGCCAATTAAGTTTTCTCCCTTAATACAGCAGCGGGTAATTTCCATGCTGGAAACTGCCTGCCAGTTACTCTGGGAAGGTGCTCCGCAGGTAGAAGGGGGCAAGATCCATCGCCTTGATAAAGCGGATACCGGCGGTGGATTGGCAGGTATCAGGAACCTGGCTGGTATGGGGGTTCCCTATGCTATGTTGCTTTATGAAAGGTTTTTGGGTCGCCCTTTTGCCGGGCACCGGGATTCTGTCTCTGAGCTTATAGGTAATGTACTGGAAAACGCTATTGAAGAAATCCTGGCGGGCGCCGGTATTAGCTATCGCAAAACGAAGAGAGCAGAAAAAATCCCTGGTTTTGATCAGGCGCCAGACTTTATTATCCCTGATGAATTTAATCCCCAGGTGGTTATCGAAGCTAAGATCACCGGAGATGATGGTACGGCCCGCGATAAAGTTACCCGGGTTCAGCACCTGGAAGAGTTGAGTGTGGAGCGACAGGCAAACAGGAAGCCAAGTTTTGAGGTAATTGCCTGTATCGCTGGCCGTGGTTTTGGCGTACGCAAAGAAGATATGAAGAAGCTGTTGATGGCAACCTGGGGTAAGGTTTTTACTTTAAAGACGCTCGACCGCTTGCTCGAGTGTACGCGGCTGCAGGGGTTCAGGAGCAAATGATCATATTTAACTTAAAGGCGATGTCCCAGGTGTAATGGCAGGCCCGTGCCGCCGTCCTTTATCAGGGAGCGGCATTAGGGCTTAATAGCATGGTCGATCCAGGCGGACTCCTTTCATGGGTAAAAATGGCCCGGGACGAGGAGTTAATTTTTTATTTAATGTTAGCAGGAATTAAGCAAAACATCGCGAATATACTTTTAACGTGAACACATTACCAGCACAAATGTGCAAACCGAGGAGACATAATATGAATAGCGAGGCGAAAAACATCATCCGGGTAGCCCGGTTATACTATGAAGAAGGTCTAAATCAACAAGAAATTGCCACTGAAATGCAACTTTCGCGATCTACTGTTTCCCGCTTGCTTGAAAGGGCCCGTAAAGAAGGTTTTGTGGAAATTCGTGTGATTAATCCTTATGACCATGACCAAGATCTTGCCAGGGTTTTACAGCGGCGCTTTAATCTTAAGGCTTGTGTCATAACACCGAGCGGGGTTTCCGAGCGTACTTCCAGGCGGGCAATCGGTTTAGCGGCGGCAGGCCTGCTCAATGAAATCCTCAAAGGAGGCGATGTGCTTGGCATTTCCTGGGGTGCTACCCTTTATGAGCTGGCAATCAATCTCAACGGCGTAACCCCAAGGGCAGTCCAGGTGGTTCCATTGTTAGGTGGAATGGGGCAATTGCCGCGTCATTTCCAGGTTAATGAATTGGCCGATACGATTGCCCAGGTTTTCGGTGGTACGGCCTATTCTCTCCATGCTCCGGCCCTGGTAGGCTCTGCTGAAGTTAAAGAAGCGTTAATTAACGATTCCAGTTTAAGCACAGAAATAGGTTTATGGCCCCAGGTTACCGTAGCGGTAGTGGGTATTGGGCCGCCCATATCCGTGTCCCCCATGTTGTCGACTAATTATTTTGGCGATAGCGACGTTCTTGCTTTGATGCGCCAGGGGGCAGTCGGGGATATTTGTGCCCGCTTCTTCGATGGATACGGCCGTCTTTGCCAGGCACCGGTAAACGAACGCATTATCGCCGTGGATTTAGAGATGCTGCAACAAGTGCCTACTGTAATCGGAGTGGCAGGTGGGCCTGAAAAAGTGCGGAGTATCCTGGGAGCCCTGCGCGGGCGGTGGATCAATACTCTGGTTACAGATCTCAGCACGGCCGAGGAGTTAATACGCAGTGCCAGGGAGGATAGAGCAGAGTGAAAATTGGTCTACTAATCAATCTGCAGGCTGGCCGTGGCCCGGCATATAATCGCATGTTTGTTGCTACCCAGTTACCGCGGCTATTTTCAGGTTTGAGGGCTCTCATGCCCGTAACGGCGGTGCTAGTTCCAGCGGAATCGCCGGCAGCGATTATCGCCCGGGAAAATAGTATACCGCTGGTCACCCTGGCTATAACGCCAAGGGGTAATCGCGACGAAACTGTCACAGCCGTGCGGTTGGCCTGCCAGGCGGGAGCAGAAGTTTTAGTGGTTGTAGGGGGAGATGGTACCCTGGCTGATGCTGCGCTGGGCATTCTCTTAGCTCAAAAGATGTTACCAGCTGTTGGCGTGGGAACTAAGGTCCGGCTTTTGGGTGTGGGGATTGGAACGACCAACGTCGGAGCCCTTGTCGCCTTTAAAGGTGAGGAATTAGCGGGCGCTACTGCGGTGCAGCTCGACCAGTGGCTCCAGTCTTTGCAGCCCTTTAAGCCCCCGGCACTGGTGGCTGGAGTCGCTGACGAAATTTTAGGGGTAGGATTTAATGATTGTACCTTGGGCTTTACCGTTCCAGCCACGGTGCAGGGTCAACGACTGGATGTCGATGCCGCGGCCATGATGGCAGGTCGACATGAGCAGGGTACGGTCCGGCCGGTTGGCGGGCCGGAAACGGAAGTCTGGTTGAGGCGTAAGCAACAACCATTACTGGTAGCTAGAGGTTGTGAAGCCGGCCAAATAATTATCGGTACAGTTGATGAGCGATATATCGGCAAGGCAGTAGCCGGGGGTGTCTGCCTGACAGCCCTGGCAAGGGCGCCGGCGGCGCTGGTGGTGGCCGATAAACCCTTAACGCGGATTAACCTGGACGCCGGCAAGATGGAGGCTGTAGAACCGGTGACAACCCGCTGCTTCAGTTTGTCTACCGGCGACAGGGTAGCAGTAAAAGGTTTACTCGATAATACTGTAATCTGCGTCGATGGCAATCCCTTAAGCAAAGTAAGTGGCGAGCAAGAAGTGACGGTAGCAGTAGATACTGGTCTGGTAACCTGTCTCAAACCAGTTAACAAACATTGATGGCCGCAGTACTTACGCAGTACTTAAAGGAGGAGTGGAAGTTTTGACAGGCAGGCAATTGCGTTTGCGCCGCTTGTTGCCGCCAGGAGGCGGCTTGATTGTGGCGCTGGATCACGGCCTTTTTCAAGGCCAGCAAGGAGGACCGGCAGACCCCCGGGGGATAATCAGGAAGCTGATATCAGAGCCGGTGACCGGTTTGCTGGTGAGCCGGGGGTTATGGGAACTGTTACCGCCGGACTGTTATCCTAAAACCCTTTTATTACGAGTGGATGCCGCTACGTCATTTCCTGCCATGCCAGACACGGTTCAGGTTACCAGTGCGGCCTGCGCTCTGCGCCTGGGGGCGGATGGCATCTTAACGATGGGTTTGTTTCGCCAGGGAGAAAACAATAACCTTTTGCGGAATCTGGGGTTACTGACGGAGGAGGCCCATGTCAACGGCCTGCCGGCTATAGTGGAATTGATGCCAGGTCATGATAGCCTGCCCGTGCGGGACGCCTTACGTATCAGCGCTGAATTAGGCTTTGATGCCGCCAAAATTTTCTATTCGCCGATTCAAGATGACTTTGCCGGTTTTAGCAGCTTAATTGCAGCCAGTCCCATTCCCGTTGCCGTTGCCGGCGGTGAACCTTTGGCCGCAGAATTAAAACTCCTGGAGTTAGTACGGGGAATCTGCGACGCGGGCGCGGCCGGTCTGATTTTCGGCCGTAATATCTGGGCCCATTCCCGGCCCCAAGCCATCATTCGAGCGATCAATGCTGTTTGGCAAAGGAATTTAACGCCCGGTGAAGCTTTTGCACAATACTTAGCTATGGCAAGCGAGGCGGTATGACATTGAAGGCAGCATTTTATGTGGGGGCAGGGCAAATGGAAATCCGGGAAGAGCCTTTGCCTCCGTTGGAAAAAGGGGATTGGTTAATCAAAGTAATAGCGAGCGCGGTATGCGCTACTGATGCCAAGACTTACTTGCGCGGCCATCCGTTTAAAAAGCCGCCGGCGGTTCTCGGTCATGAAGTGGCGGGAGTAGTTGTGACTGCCCCGAGGACGATTAATAACAAAGACGGGCCCCGGGAAGGGGACCGGGTGGCGGTGGCACCTTATATTCCTTGCGGCCACTGTTACTGGTGCAGCAATGACCAACCGACCCAGTGCCCCAACCTTTTTGCTGTCAGCATTGAACCTGGCGGTTTTGCTGAATATGTGCGTGTACCGGCAGCTACCGGGGGGCGAGGTCTTTATCACCTGCCCGGCAGCCTTGATTATGCTGAGGCCAGCCTGACCGAACCGGTGGCCTGTGCTTTACATGGCATCGAGGCCTCCCGTATCAGGGCCGGGCAAACGGTGTTCGTCATTGGCGATGGACCGATGGGCATCCTCCTGGCCCGCCTGGCCAAAGCCTTTGGCGCCCGCGTTTTTTTAAGCGGAATGCTGCCCCATCGCCTGAAAATTGCCGCTCAGGGCCTGGATGGCATTTTCGACGCCAGCCGAGAAGAAGTTGACCTACGCCCTTGTACCCAAGGGCGCGGGGCTGACGTAGTACTAATTGCCGCCGGCGTACAGGAAGCGATCAGCCAGGGTGTCCGGAATGTGCGCCGGGGTGGGATAGTTAACTTTTTTGCCGGGCTCCCTCAAGGCATGAGCTTTCCGCTGGAACTGGAGCAGGTTCATTATGGCGAAGTTATTTTTATGGGCACTTTTGGTTTCAGTCCGGGGCAATTTGCCCGGGCACTGGAATTCATCGCTTCCAGACAAATACATGTAGGTGATCTCCTTACCGAACGCTACCCTTTGGCGGCAACAGAACAGGCCCTGAAGGACACGTTGGCTGGCAAAGGCCTTAAGGGCTTGATACTCCCCTGGGGAGGTGAGGTATAGGGCGCGAAGGAAGCTTTTCCTGGCCAACGGCCTGGGTTCTCTGGCTAGGGGAGGTGAGGTATAGGACGCGAAGGACGCAGAAAGTCGGTTTTCGGGATATTATTACTGATTAACATTGAAAAAATTTTGGGGAGGGAATAATCATGGTAGAATTTTTGAAAAATCTTCTCGGCTTTTTAGGGAGTATTGGGCGGGGTATCGGTTTTCAGGGAATGAATGTTATTGGTACCATTTTACTGGTCATCATGACTTTAATTCTCATCGGAGAAATGTTTAGCTACCAGCTGGTGCTGACGCCCTGGCCGCGTCTGGTGAAACGCCAGCGCCGCTGGAATACAAAATCAATTGCTGTTATGGGTATGACGGCAGCGTTATCGGTTATCTTACAGGCCGTAGGGGCCGTTATTGTTCTTGTGCCGGGGACTATTACTTTTCGTGCTGATGCCATGGTACGTTTCCCTTTCGGTGCTATTTTTGGCATGCCGGCGGTATGGGGTGTGGGGCTGGCTAATTTACTCGGCGACGCCCTGGCGGGAACCCTCGGGCCGGGAAGTATTGGCGGAGCGGTAATTGCCTGGTGGATGCCCTATTTATTTTACCGTCTCATGCGGCAGCCGGAGCAACGCAACATGGCTCAAAGAAACGCATGGTTAAAATATTACGGCATCAGTTTGCTTTGGTGTGTTATCGGTTCCTTTTACCTTTGTTCTTCTTTTCAATGGTTGCGCCTGTTACCAACAGAGGTCATCTGGGTAGGCGTTTTCCCGGCTGTTATTTTAACCACTTTCATTGGCGGCCTGGCTGGTCCGCTGGTCGCGCGGATTGTGGGCCCGGCAGCCGATAAATACGGCTTATCAATAGATGAAATGCGTTTTGAAGTTGAAGGCCGTTATAACGACAAGGTCTAAGCGCAATGGCGGCGGCAGCCCCTGGCCAGGGCTGCCGCTTGCCCAACGACGTAAATTATTTTCCGGGTTATACAGGAGGTTATATTAAGTAATGGATCCTGTTATTGAGTTGAGCGGCGTTAGTTATAGTTACCGCAGCCGGGAGAACCAGCCGGTGCTGAACGATATTAATTTAAAGGTAGGACACGGCGAGTTTATCGTCGTCACAGGCCGGACAGGTTCGGGGAAAAGTACGCTCTGCTATATCTTGAACGGTCTTATTCCCCATTTTTTTGGCGGTAGACTTGAAGGGAAAGCCCGGGTGGCAGGTTTAGATGTGTCGACGGCGACTATCGCCGATTTGGCCAGCCGGGTGGGAATTGTTTTTCAAAATGCGGAATCGCAATTAGTGGGTTTGACAGTCGAAGAGGATGTCCAGTTTGGCCTGGAGAACATCTGCCTTCCTCCGGCAGCAATATTAGAACGCAGTCGCTGGGCCATGGCCATAACCGGTCTAACCGGACTGGAAAGTCGTTCTCCCTGGCGTTTATCAGGTGGCCAAAAGCAAAGGACGGCTATTGCGGCAGCCTTAGCCATGCAACCCGCAGTGTTGGTGTTGGACAATCCTACGGCTGAACTAGACCCCCGGGGTAAAGAGGAAGTGCTGGCTGTTATCCAACGCTTAAATCAAGATATGGGCTTGACGGTTGTACTTTGTGAACAAGACCTGGAACAAAGCGCGCCTTTAGCTGACCGGATAGTGGTCTTAGACGCCGGGCGGATAATTTTAGACGACCAGCCGGAAGCTGTCTTTGACAACGCCGAACTACTGCAAGGGCTAGGGCTAAGACTACCTCAAGTAACTGATCTGGCCTGGCGTTTAAGGACAGGAGGTCAATGGAGCGGACCTTTACCAGTATCCTTACCGGGCTTTTTAAGTAATCTGGCACTTAAAAGGCAACCTATTACCGCCACGGTTAATTACGTGGCGGAGCCGCCGCCAAAACCGGTCGAGAAAGTTGATACCAGGACGGCTAAAATTATAGTCGATAATGTTTGTTATAGCTATCCTGACGGCAAAAAAGCCCTGGAAGGGGTGTCTTTACAGGTTTTCCAGGGGGAAATACTGGCGATATTAGGGCACAATGGCTCGGGCAAAACAACGCTGGCCAAACATTTCAATGGCCTGTTACGGCCGACAACAGGTAGTGTTCTGGTCGAAGGAATTGACACTAAAAGAGTCAGCGTCGCCCAGTTGGCTAATAAAGTGGGCTATGTTTTTCAAAATCCGGACCATCAGATTTTTGCCAAGACAGTAGCCGAAGAACTGGCCTTTGGGCCCCGTAATCTGGGTTGGCCGGAGGAACAAGTGCAGGAGGCGGTAGCGGCCATCCTGACGGAATTAAATTTACAGAGTTACCGCGAAAAAGACCCGTTTTTTCTGGGTTTAGCTGAGCGCAAACTGCTGGCCATTGCTTCGATACTGATTATGCAACCGCGGATTTTGGTGCTGGACGAACCGGCAACGGGAGCTGATTACACTATCAGCACCAGAATTATTGATTATATCCGGGAACTTAACCGGAAAGGGATGACCATAGTTGTCATTACCCATGATGTGGCGGCGGCTGCCGGTTATGCGCATCGTTTGCTGGTAATGAAAAGTGGCCAGGTAATCTTAGCTGGAGAACCGGAGGTTATTTTCCGCCAGGAAGAATTATTACGACAATGTTATGTAGAGGCACCAGCGGTAACCAAAATCGGACAAGAATTGCGCCGGGGCGGCTGGCAAGGTGAGATGTATACGGTAGAGCAAGCATATGCAACTTTGGCAGGATTACTTTAGAGAGTTTTATCAGGATAGAGAAAGCGGGGGGCCATCATGGCAAATATTAGGACTGACTTCTTTCAAGGTGGCAATTCACCGGTTACCCGTTTAGATGCGCGGACCAAATTGCTCTATGTAGGCTGGGTATTTATCATGATCATGGTTTTCAGCCACCCTTTATACCAGGCTTTGACTTTCGCTACAGTACTAGCCATGATTATCGCGGGTCATTTATCCTGGCGCCAGGTATTTCGTAGTGGGCGGATAGGTCTCTATGTAGGTTTCTTTTCTTGGTTGTTATGGACGCTTTTTTTGCGTAATACGGGCCATCCCCTGGCCGCAATACCAGTTTTGTCCTGGCCAATCACTGACCTGGGCTTTACTTATGGTTTAGGAGTAGCTTTTCGTATTTTTACTTTGTTTTTTGCTTTTATAGTAGTTGCCATGACGACCAGTACCAGGGATTTAATCGCCGGCCTCTATTATCTACGGTTACCCTTTGCTTTTTCCTTTGTGATTGGCATTATTCTCCGGTTAATTCCCCATTTTTTAGCGGAGCATGAGACTATCGTCGAGGCTCAAAAATCCCGGGCCTGTGAATTTGATAAGGGCGGCCTATGGAGTCGATTTAAAAAGCATACAGCTTATGTAATTCCCCTGTCCCTGCGCTCTTTGAAGATCGTGAATGATATGAGTGTAGCCATGGAATCGCGGGCTTTTGATCCTAACCGGCCCCGGACATTAATCAACCGACCGGTTTTCCGTACGATAGATTATATCCTGTTGGCGGTTATGGGAGTATGGTTGGGTATGGCCGTTACCGTGAGGTTACATGGTTTTGGCGGGGTTATTCCGGGGCTTTTATAAGGAGGAGTCTTTAATGGTACCGCTAGAGGGTCACTACCTTGAAGAGAAACCGTATGATAATCAAACACGAGAGCCGGCCCTCCCTTATGCTGTGGTTACAGTCGGGGCCGCTGCTGTTGACTTGGTAGTCCAGGTGGACACTTTTCCCGGGGCCGATCAGCTGGTCCTGGCCAGGGAGGTGCACCGGGAACCGGGAGGCTCGACAGCTAATATAGCTGTCCGCCTGGCCCAGTTAGGGGAACGGGTGGCTTTTGCCGGTTTAGTCGGCGGCGATGCGGCCGGGCAATACCTGAAGCAAGCCTTTGCCAGTGAAGGAGTTGCTACCGAATTAATCACTACCGTAACCGACGGTAACACAGCGAGTGCCGTGGTGATGGTCAACCCGGCGGGCCAGCGAGCCATCCTTTCTTTGGGAGGGACCGCTTTGTATAGCGAAACAGCCCGGGTTCCGGCCGGGGTATGGGAAAGCAAGCTACTGTATATTGGCGAGGCCTATTTACCGCTGGTCCGTCAATTGGTAACCGGAGCCTGCTCCCGGGACCAGCAGGTATTCTACGGGCCAGGTGGCATTTTTGTGCGGGAGGGCTGGTCCGCCCTGGCTGATGCCAGCCGGGGAATTAAGGGCCTTTTCCTTAACTGGGAAGAATGTATGCTCTTACTGGGCCAGGAAGCAAAGGTGCCATCGCAACTACCCGCACTAGCCGAGTGGTTGGCCTTAGTGATTAAAGAAGCGGGTTGGTGGCAGGGAGCGCTGGAGGAGATAGTTGTAACCCTTGGCGCCCGGGGCTGTATCAGGTTGGCTCCGGACGATTTATCCTGGCAACCAGCGATGCCGGCCAGGTTAGTTGATACTACTGGAGCCGGCGACGCTTTTACGGCGGGTTATCTGGCGGCTTATTTAAAAGGGTGGCCGGTGGAAACGCGGTTAAAGTTTGCCACTGCCTGCGCTTCACTGGCCATTGAGGGTCAGGGGGCGCGCTGGGGGCGGCTGACGCCGGCGGCAGTAGCAGCCAGGTTACAACCGGAAGGGAGCATGGCTGGTGCTTGAGCAGGATTTTACGATCGAGCTGGAAAAAACCCTTGGTTGCCTGTGGGGGTTAGCTCTAGGCGATGCCATGGGCATGCCGACGGAATTTTTAACTCCGGCAGAAATTGCCGGCAGCTTTGGGGGCCGGGTATGGGAGTTGCAGGTGCCCTTAGCCTCCCATCCCCGGGCGGGTTTCCCGGCTGGCGCAGTGACGGATGATACAGGTCAGGCCGTTGCCCTGGCCAGGGCCCTTATTAACCATCGGCGCTTGACTCCAGAGCTAGTTGCTGATACTTTATTGCAATGGGCGGTGGAAGCAGACGCTTTTGCCAAAGGGTTTATCGGCCCTTCAACGGCTCAGGCGCTGAAAGCCTTGCAAAGGGGAGCAACACCTGCCGAGGCTGGATGTCAAGGCAGGACCAACGGCGGGGCGATGCGGGTAGCGCCGGTGGCTCTTGTCTTTCGGGATAACTGGCAACTGCTGATGGAACAAACTGCTATTGCCTGTTTGCCCACCCATGGCACCAGCCTGGCTATTTCGGCGGCCGCTGCTGTTAGTGCGGCTATTGCCGCGGCGCTGGTACCGGGGGCCAGTGTAGATAACGTCCTGGAGGCCGCACGCCTGGGCGCTGTAGCCGGCCGCGATTATGGTTGCCGGTGCTGGACCCCGTTGCTGGAACGGCGCCTGGATCTGGCCCTGGAAATTATTTCTCATTATACCGGAAGGGCGGACCGCATACGGGCACTTTATGAGTTCATTGGCGTGGATATGACAGTCACCGAAAGCGTGATTACCGCCCTGGCCCTGGTGGCAGTTACCGGCGGTGAACCAATGCCGGCTATTATAGAAGCCGTCAATATGGGTGGCGATACGGATACCATAGCTGCCATTACCGGGGCCATCTGTGGGGCTTTAAAGGGTTCTCGGGCCTTTAATGTTGCCTTGGTTTCCCGGGTAGAAACGGTTAATAACCTGGATTGCAGAGGACTAGCAATAAAGCTGTTGCGGCTCAGGAAGGCGGACAAGTAATGGCGGTAATTTTAACTCTAATGTCAACCAGGGCGTCGGCGCCGACCTGCTCTTAAATGATAGGGAAGGGTCTGATCATGGGGTTTCTTAAAAGCATGGAATCTAATAAGAGTACCAGCCAGGTACCGGCGTGCCGGTACTTTTTGATTCCCCGATTCATTGGTGCGGGAGTTTTTATTTTTTGTATCGCGGAGAAATCTTTACCTATCGAAAGTTCTTGCTTCAGGGTTTAAGATAAGCTACACTGTTAGTAGTGTTTTAATGTGTTTCATAAATTGGAGATGGAGATGGGTAATGGAACGCAAAAAGAAGGTACTACTGGCCTTGGACAGGCTCTGTCGGGGCAAAACGCGGGAGGGACAACTGGAGATTGGCTGCACGGCTTTGGATGTCGCCCGGGAGGCCGGCATAACCCGGAGTAACGCCAGCGGCGACCTTAATTACCTGGTCAAGGAAGGCCTGGTAGTCAAATTTTCCGGCCGGCCGGTGCGCTTTGTCACCCGGCAGTACTGGGAGGAAATTAAAGTAAGGGATAATAAGGAAAGCGGCGGGCACCTGGCGGCCAGAGCGATTGCCGCAATCGCGATGAACCCCTTTGCCGGCCTGGTAGGGTGGAACCAGAGCCTTAAGTTAGCCGTGGAACAGGCCCGGGCCGCCCTCCTTTACCCGCCCCACGGCCTCCATACCCTGCTGATCGGCTCCACCGGCACCGGTAAGACCCTTTTCGCCCGCACGATGTTTAAGTACGCCCAAACCCTGGGCCGGGTGGGCGGGCAGGCCCGGCTGATCAGCTTTAACTGCGCTGATTACGCCCATAACCCCCAGCTTCTCATGAGCCAGCTCTTTGGTCACGTTAAGGGCGCCTTCACCGGGGCCACCCAGGAAAAGCCCGGCCTGGTGGATGCCGCCCACAAGAGCCTCCTTTTCCTGGATGAGATTCACCGCCTGCCCCCGGAAGGCCAGGAAATGCTTTTTTATTTAATGGACACCGGCCAGTACCGGCGCCTGGGGGAAACCGGTAATTATCGTTCCTGCACCACCATGGTTGTCGGCGCCACCACCGCCGACCCCCATTCTTCCCTGCTGGCTACCTTTTACCGGCGTTTCCCGGTGCTGATCAACATCCCGGCCCTGGCTGAGCGGCCTCTGGCGGAAAGGTTGGCCCTTTTAAAATATCTATTAGCCGGAGAGAGCAGACAGATTAACCGGCCGTTAAAGATCGGCGTCGATGCCGTCCGCGCCCTGCTGCTCTATGATTGTCCGGGCAATATCGGCCAGCTTTTTAACGATGTGCGCCTGACCTGCGCCCGCGCCCTGCTGGAGGCTACCAGTAAGGGAACCGGGGAAGTGGTTATTACGGCCGCCAGCCTGCCCCATCATATCCGGGCGGCCCCGGTAGGGGCGCAGAACTACCTGCAGGAATTGGCCGGGCTCGCCCTGGAAGAGGAATGGTACATCGAACCTGGTGACACGGACACTGGTATCAGTAATCCCCGTCTGCCGGATCTCTATACCCTGCTGGATAAGGAATGGCAGGCTGCCGGTACTGAGGGTGACCGGAAAGATGCCCGCTGGCAACGGGCCAAGCAGGCCCTGAAAGCATACTATGAAAGCTATCTGGAAGAAAACGTCCGGGATTGGAAAAACGCCCGGTTGCGCCTGGCGCGCCTGGTGGGCCAGGATATCGTCTCTCTCGCCCAAGAAGCAGTAAAAATAGCCGGAAAAGAATTGCCCGGTCAGATCGACACCAATACTTTTCTGGCCCTGGCCCTGCATCTGAATGCCTGCCGGCAGCGCCTGCAGGCCGGGCAGGAGATTATCAACCCCTACCTGGAGGAGATAGAAAAGGAATATCCCCGCGAGATCGCCGTCGCCCGTAAAGTAACGACTTTAATTGCCCGGAAACTCAATCTGGTTCTTCCTGAAGATGAAGCAGGTTATCTGGCCATGTTATTGCGGCTCACAACCAGCGGGAAGGAAACGGCAGGAGAACGGGTGGGCATCGTCGTCATGGCCCACGGCAGCCGTACAGCTACCAGCATGGCGGAAGTGGCCAACAAAGTCGTGGGAGGAAATATCGCCCGGGCCCTGGATATCCCCCTGGAAGGCGAACCGCAGCAGTGGTTAATAGAAGCTACCCGGGTGGTGCGCCAGGCCGACTGCGGCCGGGGTGTCCTCTTGCTGGTGGATATGGAGCCGTTGGTCTCCTGGGGAGAGATTATCGCCAGGAGGACGGGTCTCCCGCTGCACATCCTGGATAATGTAACGACGGCTATGGTGATTGAGGCCGCCCGTAAAGCCGGCCGGGCACCCCTGGAGGAACTGGCGGCGGAGGTCGGCAAGTATCATCACCCGGCGGAATACTGGTCACCGAAAGACCAGGGGGAAAAAATCATTATCGCCACCTGCCTGACCGGGGCGGGCGCGGCCCGCCGCATCAAGGCCATGATCCAGGAATGGCTGGGGGACAGCGAGGAGATCAATATCGTGACCGTCAATATGCATGGCCGGGCACCCGGGGGTGGGGTCGGCCTCCCTTCCCTGGGAAAGCGGGAGAATGTCATAGCGGTTATTGGTAGCGTTGATCTGCAGCTACCGGGGGTACCTTTTATTTCCCTGGAAGAATGGCTGCTGGGGCAGGGCCGCCGGCACCTGCAGAAGCTGTTGCAGCTACCGCAGGGAGAGATGGATATCACCCCCCAGGAGCTGGAAACGGTCCTGGCCCAGTACCTGCGTTTCCTCGATCCGGCGAAAATGCTTGGCCTCTGCTCACCAATCACCCGGCAGCTCGGCCGGAAGTTGGAGCGGCAGTTGCTGCCCCACCACATCATTAACCTGACGGTGCATTTAAGCTGCCTGGTGGAAAGGCTCCAGGCCGGCGAGCAGGCCGGCTCCTGGCCGGGGGAGGAAGAGATAAAGAAGCACTATCCTCGCGAGTGGGCGGTGGTCAAAGAAACCCTGGCCGGATTGGAAGAAAATTTTAATATTGCTGTTCCAGACGGTGAAATAGCTTTTGTGGTGCAATTTCTCCTGGAAACTTAAAACAGAGGTTAAGGGGGCCCGGTTGCTGCAGCCGGGGAATTATATCATGCATGTGACCTTAGTGGAGGAAAGGAGCGTTAGCATGGGCTGCATATAATCTAGACTGGCGTCGCCAGTTAACGCGGGTCGTCTGCGGTTAATCAATCCTGCCGATAGAAGTAATACCTGGCAGGCTCTTTTGTTTTCCAGTGTCTTAAACACTTAACCCTGGCCAGGTCAATATAAGGGCTGGCATAAAACTTGCAATGTTAAGGGATTGTTACGTTAAAATTAAATTTTTATGGAGGTGGGAAGGGGGAAGAAGTTCCAGGTAATCCCAGATCTTTTAGGAAGGAGGTGTTGGCAGGAATTGGGTGCCATAGTCCTATTTCGTATTGACGAACGCTTGATACATGGCCAGGTAGTTACGGCCTGGGTAGGTCACGTTAAGGCTAAGTGTATTATGGTTGTGGATGACGCCAGCGCCGGCAACCCGGTGTTGACCAAAGTATTAAAAATGGCGGCACCGCCGGGGATACCAGTTAGCGTCTACAACGTGGCAACGGCGGTTACGGCCCTGGCCCGGGATAATGAGGGCGACAGGATTATGCTCATTGTCAAAACGCCGGCGGTAGCGCAAAGGCTTATTAGTAGCGTAGGAAACGATAGCGTTTTCCCCCGGGAAATAAACATGGGCAATGCCGGCAAGACGCCGGAGAGGACCAAAATTACTCCCAATGTTTACCTGGATGCCGGCGGCCTGGCGGCCCTGAAGGAAATTAAGGCCAGGGGTTATGAGGTCTATTTTCAGACTGTTCCGGGTGATACCCGTTTTACGTGGGAAAAGGTAGTAAAGGTATAGGAGGGATTAAAAATGGAATTATGGCAGGCGGCAGCTATTGCCTTTGTCGCTTATTTGGGATGGATTGCCACCCCCTGGCTGGGTGGTCAGCCCATAGGTTGGTATGTTTTCGGCCGCCCCCTGATTGCCGGTACCCTGGTGGGCTTGATCTTGGGCGATTTGCCTACCGGTATGATGATTGGGGCTACCATTAATGCTTTATATATCGGTGCCGTTACTCCTGGCGGGGCCATGGCGGCTGATTTGAATTTCGCCGGTTATGTGGGTACGGCTTTAGCCATGCTGACTAAAGTATCGCCGGAGGTTGCCGTTACCCTGGCTGTGCCCCTGGGCCTGGTAGGCACCTTTACCTGGCAGCTCTTCGCCACCGTGGGCGTAATTTTTGCCCATGCAGCCGACAGTTATGCTGAAAGGGCGAATATTCCCGGCCTGACCTTTATGTTAATGGGCGCCCCCCAGATCTTCGCCTTTATCCTCCGTTTTGTACCGGCCTTCCTGGTTATTTATTTCGGAGCTCCAATTGCCAATAACCTGGTAGCTCTCATCCCGGCCTGGTTAACCAAAGCCTTAACTGTTATCGGTGGTATGCTCCCGGCCTTAGGTATGGCCGTCCTTCTCAAAATGTTGAATAAAGACAATCGCTATATGGCCTTTTTCCTCCTTGGTTTTCTGGCGGTTGCCGCTTTGAAGTTGCCCATTTTACCCGTATCGGTGGCAGGTTTGTCCCTGGCCCTGATTAATTTAATCTACACCACTGAAACCACCGGGAAGGAGGCGTAAAAGATGCAAGAACAGGGGAGCAGGGGCGTAGCGGAAATAACTAAAAAGGATCTCCGGGGAGTTGCTTTGCGCTGGCTGTTTTTTAATACCTCGGCCTGGAACTGGGAACGCATGCAACATATTGCCTTTGCCTGGAGTTTGTTGCCGGTATTAAAAAAGCTCTACCAGGGTAAAGAGGAGCTCGGCGCCGCCCTCAAGCGCCACATGGTTTTCTTTAATACGGAGATGACCATCGGTAGTCCCATCATTGGCGCCATAGCGGCCATTGAGCGCCAGCGAGCAGCCGGTGAAGAAATACCGGATGATACCATCAATGCCATTAAAAGCGGTCTGATGGGCCCCTTCGCGGCTATAGGTGATTCCCTCTGGGCCAGTGCCATCAATGCTATCCTCCTGAGTTTTGCCATGGGTATGGCCTTGCAGGGTAATATCCTGGGACCGGTTATTTATGCCGTGATCTGGGTCGCCCTGACCTGGTATATGATGACCACCGGGGTTAGCCTGGGATATAACCTGGGCGTAAACGTCCTGGATTCCGAGTTTTTAACTCCTGCAACTATCGAAAGGGTAACCCGCAGCCTCAATATTTTAGGCCTGGTGGTCGTAGGGGCGCTGAGCGCCACCTTCGTTTCCCTCTCGACGCCTATCCAGTGGACCCTGCAGCAAAAAGCGACGACCCTGCAATCCATCCTGGATGGCATGATGCCTAAGTTTTTGCCCCTCCTGTGGGTGGGCCTGATGTGGTACCTGCATCAATTCCGCAACTGGTCGATTATGAAATTACTTGGCTTTACCATCGTAGTAGGTCTGGTGGGTTCTTTACTAAAGATTTTTTAACAGGTTTTACGGGCCTGGACTTAACCTCCAGGCCCGTGGACCCAACTTCAATTAGGAGGATTATATCCTTGGTTGGTGTGCTATTGCTGACTCATGGTGAAATTGGAGCGGCTTTCCTTGAGGCTATTATCATGCTTTTAGGACCCCAGGAGCAGGTGCGCGCACTGGCGCTCAAACCTGGTGATCAGATTGATGCCTTCCGGGAAAGGGCCCGGGAAGCAGCCGGAGAACTGGACCGGGGTGACGGGGTATTGCTCCTGGTGGATGTGGCCGGGGGAAGCCCGGCGAATATAGCTTGGGAGATGGTAAGTTCAGGCGACAGGGCTGTGGTAACCGGTGTTAACCTACCGCTGCTGCTGGAATT
Source organism: Moorella naiadis (nom. illeg.) (assembly GCF_051020825.1). NCBI lineage: Bacteria > Bacillati > Bacillota > Clostridia > Neomoorellales > Neomoorellaceae > Neomoorella > Moorella naiadis (nom. illeg.). The sequence continues at coordinate 11,918 of NZ_JAXGFQ010000008.1, read as the reverse complement.
ATTTATCCATCGCAAAGGGGCAAACCTGGCGAGTTTAGTTGACCAGGTACAGGACTGGGGCCGCCAAGGGATCTCTGCCCTGAAGCCGGAAGATATGGGGAGTGCAGCTGTATGAACAGCAGGGAAAGGGTTGTTAAAGCCTTAAAACATGAAGAACCCGACCGGGTACCCCTGGCTTTGGGCGGCAGCGCTTACAATATCCACGATGCGGCTTACCGGCGGCTGCTGGAGCACCTGGGCCTGGCCGCCGACTGGCCGCCCTTTCGCCAGGATGGTTTTAAGACGGGTAACTACCTCGACGAGAGGATACAGGCGGCCCTGGGGATAGATTGCCGTTATGTTTATCAACCAACACCTGATTTGGTACGAAAGACCGGCAACAGGGCCATGAATGGGTGGGGATTAACGGTAGAAAAGATTAATGGGTTTTCCCATATGCAGCCAACCCTGGCCGAGTCTACAACTAAAGACATCGAGAACTATCCCTGGCCCGATCCTGGCGATTACCGGCCGGCTCCCGGGACCAGGGAACGGGCGCGGGCCTACCGGGAGGCCGGCCTGGCGGTAGTGGCCCGTTCGGTTTGTTCCTACGGCCTGCTGGAGCAGGCCGGGCAACTACGCGGCACCGAGCAGTTCATGATGGACCTGTTGCTGGATGAAGCCCTGGCCCGCTGCCTGGTTGATCACATCGGCAATACGATCTATGGTTTAATGGAAGTATACCTGGATGAAGTAGGGGGCTATATTGACATCCTGGAACTGCCCGGGGACGATTACGGCTCCCAGGCCGGCCCCATTATTTCCCCGGACCTGTTTAAAAAATATTTCCAGCTCTGGTACCGGAAGTTGGTGGATTTAGTAAAAAGCAAGTCGCCGGGCACTTATGTCCTGGCCCACAGCGACGGGTTTATTACTCCCTTCCTGCCCGGCTATATTGAAGCCGGTATAGAAGTGTTACACCCTTTACAACCGGGAGTGGGCATGGACTTGGCGGCTGTTAAGCAGGAATTTGGCGAGGTTATTGCTTTTATAGGCGGTATTGACATCCAGCAGGCCCTGCCTGCCGGCCCGGAAGCTGTGGTGGAAGAGGTTAAAAAGCGCTTGCAGGAGCTGGCTCCCGGCGGCGGCTATATCCTGGCGCCCGCCAACCATATCGGGCCGGACGTAGCTCCGGCAAGCATAGTGGCTATGTACCGGGCGGCGGCGGAACTGGGGAGATATTAAAACCGGCGGTGAAAATATCTGGTGTTAAATTTCACTTTATGATACTATAGTTCATTAATCGGAGTGTAAACGGTGATGGTAAGGAGATGGTCCGGTTTAACCGGTTAAGCCAGATTTAACCGATCTATTTTAACTACTGCTGGTGCTGCTTTAATGGCAAGGGTGCCAGCCTGAAGCGAGGTTATTTTCAGGGTAGACGCCCATGCGCCGGCGTGACACCAGTATAAGAAAAAAATGGTATACGGCGTTATTTTTAAGGAGATGACTTTATGCCAGAGGCCAGAGTTATTCTGAAAAATCCATCCGGCTTACACGCCCGACCAGCAGCAGTATTCGTCCAGGCGGCCAATGGCTTTATAGCTGATATTAGCGTCCAGCGAGACGGTAAAGAGGCCAACGGGAAAAGCATCCTGGCGGTTATGGGCCTGGGAGCCAAATGCGGCAACGAACTGGTCATCCGCACCGCAGGGGCGGATGCCGATCAGGCTTTGGCTACCCTGGTGGAACTGGTGCAGGCAGGCCTGGGCGAAGATGAACTGGCGGGGTAACTGTTTAAGGGGAGATGGCTGGATGCTGAAAGGAATTGCCACTGCGCCGGGAATAGGAATTGGGCCGGTGTACCTGTTGGAACTAAAATCCGGGGAAGAAGAAACCGGCAACAGCCAGCTTTTATATGGGCCGGAGGAAATCCAAGCCGAGTTGACGCGGCTGGAGGAGGCCCTTGGCCGGGCTAAAAGGGACCTGGAAGAGCTGGCCGATAAAACAAGGCGGGATATAAGCGAAGCAGAGGCGGGTATTTTTAAGGCCCATATCCTGATGCTTACTGATCCCACTTTTATTGCCGGTGTGAAGGAAAAAATCCAGGTTGAGAAGAAAAACGCCGCCCGGGCGGTAGAAGAAGTAGCCGAAGCCATAGCCGGCAGCTTTGCCGCCCTGGACGACGACCTGTTCCGGGAGAGGGCTGCGGACATTCGTGATGTGGCCGGCCGGCTGGTGGCAAAGCTTACGACGAGAATGCGGCCGGCCCGGGAAGTGCCGCCGGGAGCAATTATCGTCGCCGGGGAACTGACCCCATCGCAAACAGCCGGTTTTTCCCGGGATACAGTTGCCGGTATTGCCACGGAGACAGGCGGCACTACCTGCCATACGGCCATCGTGGCCAGGGCTCTGGGGATACCTGCCGTTCTGGGTGTTCGGGGGCTGCTGGACCAGGCCAGGGCCGGCGACACGGCCATTATCGACGGTAGCAGCGGGGCGGTTTACTTAAACCCCGGCAGCGAGCTATTAGAGGAATATAAAAAGAAAAAAGTAACCCTGGAGGCAGGCCGGCTCAATATAAAATGTACCGGACCGGCCAGGACCAGGGATGGCCGGCAAATTGAATTAGTAGCCAATATCAGGAAAGCTGCGGAAGTAAAAATAGCCTTGGAACACGGCGCCGAGGGCGTGGGCTTATTTCGTACGGAATTTCTCTTTATGAACCGGGAGGAACCGCCGGGGGAAGAGGAGCAATTTCAAGCTTACCAAGAGGTAGTGGCTGCCTTCCAGGGACAACCGGTAGTGGTCCGTACCCTGGATGTTGGTGGTGATAAACCCCTGCCCTACTTGAACCAGGGGCATGACGAAAATCCTTTCCTGGGATTGCGGGGGTTGCGGCTTTGCCTGACCCGTCAAGAGATTTTCAAGACCCAGCTCAAAGCCCTCCTCCGGGCTGCCCTTTACGGCAACCTGAGGATTATGTTCCCTATGGTGACGGCCCTGGAGGAGATACGAGAGGCTAAAAAGATTATGGCCGAAGCCCGGCTGGAACTGGAGGCCAGCGGGTTGGCCGTTAGCCGCGTAGAAACCGGCATGATGATTGAGGTTCCGGCAGCTGCCCTGATGGCTGACATCCTGGCCCGGGAAGTGGACTTTTTCAGCATCGGCACCAATGACTTGGCCCAGTACACCCTGGCGGTAGACCGGGGTAACGAAAGAGTGACCGGGATGTACGACGCCTGTCACCCTGCCGTGCTGAAGCTGATAGATGTGACCGTTAAGGCGGCCCACCGTTATGGCAAATGGGTGGGTTTGTGTGGTGAGTTGGGAAGTGAAATTCAGGCCGCCCCCCTGCTGGTTGGCCTGGGCCTGGATGAAATAAGCATGAGCCCTGTTTTTATACCGCCGATGAAAGAAGCTATTAATAAGATTGCCTACCACGAGGCCAGGAAACTGGTGCGGAGGCTGCTCGAACTACCAGGTCCCCAAGAAGTACGGGCAGCCTTAAGCGAGTTTACTTAATTCCGGCAGGAAAACCTTGCCCTTTTTTATTCCGGCGTTAAGACGGCTTAAAGTATGGCACGGGGAGCATGGATACAATACGACAAAAAGGCAGGATAACCATGCTGCCTTTTTTTGTGACCAGAATCTTTAGGCGGCCGGCAGGATTTTAACCGCCGGTGTTGAATATGTTAACCCAGTAAAACTTCACGGTAGGATGGGAGGATGGGAGATTGAAGTTTTTTATTTTGGGCCTCTATTTTGCTGCTCTGATCATTATCGGTTTTTACAGCCTGAAGAAATCGCGGGATGTCGGCGGTTTCTTCCTGGGTAGTCGTAACGTAGGTCCGTGGATTTCGGCCTTTGCTTACGGGACGACCTATTTCTCCGCCGTTATTTTTATTGGCTACGCCGGTAAGGTTGGTTGGGGCTTCGGCCTTTCTGACTTATGGATCGTCATCGGTAATGCCTTTATCGGCAGCTTCCTGGCCTGGAGGGTCCTGGCGCGGCCGACCCGGACCATGACGACACGCTTGAATGTAATGACCATGCCCGAGTTCCTGGCGGCGCGTTACGACAGCCCAGCCTTGCGGACGGTGGGGGCGCTACTGATCTTTATCTTTCTGGTCCCCTACTCGGCTTCCGTTTATATGGGCCTGAGCTATCTTTTTGAACAGGTTTTCCACCTCAACTTCACCACGGCCCTCATTGCTATGGCAGTATTTACGGCGGCCTACCTGGTGCTGGGCGGGTATATCGCCGTCACCCTGACGGACTTTATCCAGGGCTTGATCATGATCGGCGGCGTCTTTGTCCTCATCTATTATGTCCTGACCGCGTCGCCGGTGGGTGGCCTGGCCAGCGGTGTCAGTCAGCTGGCGGCGATAAACCCCAAGCTGGTGTCCCCGGTGGGGCCCAACTGGTTCGCCCTCCTATCCCTGGTGCTGCTCACCAGCCTGGGGCCCTGGGGCCTGCCCCAGATGGTCCAGAAATTCTACGCCATCAAGGATGAGCGCTCCATCTGGCCGGCAACGGTGGTTTCTACCCTCTTTGCTATAATTATCGCCAGCGGTGCCTATTTCACCGGTGCCTTTGGCCGCCTCTTCTTTAACAACCAGATGCCCATGCTGGGTGGCAAACCCAACCCGGACCTGATCATGCCCCAGATTATCAACCAGTACCTACCGCCCTGGGTGGGATTACTCCTACTTTTGCTGGTGCTGGCAGCCTCCATGTCCACTCTGGCCTCCCTGGTGCTGGTTTCCAGCTCGGCCGTGGCCATTGACCTGGTCCAGGGGTCGGCACCAGGGGTGTCGCGGCGGGTGGTCATGACCCTGCTGCGTTTCTTATGTGTCTTCTTTATCGGCCTGTCGGTCTATATCGCTTTAAAGCCTACCATTATCCTGGTCCTCATGTCCCTCTCCTGGGGTACGGTGGCCGGGGCCTTCCTGGCGCCTTATCTTTACGGGCTCTACTGGCCGCGCACCACCAAAGCCGGGGCCTGGGCGGGACTCCTGAGCGGGTTGATAATATCCCTGGGCTTATCCTTTTACTACCACCTTGACGGTAGCGTCATCCCGACTATCGGCTCCCTGGCCATGATCACCCCCCTGGGGGTAGTCCCCCTGGTGAGCCTGGTCACCCCGGCCTTTTCCCGGGAGCACCTGGCCAGGGTTTTTGGTGCCGGTAGGGTGAGTATGGTAACTTCTAAAGGACTGGTGAGTGATGATCTGGGATTCGGCAAATGAGTGCCGCCCGCGGGCGGAAATTGAAGCTTTACAACTGGCCCGCCTGCAAGAGACGGTAGCCAGGGTTTACGAGCGGGTACCTTTCTACCGCCAGGCCCTGGACGCCAGGGGCGTCCGGCCGTCGGACATCCGCAGCCTGGCGGACGTGCGGTTGTTGCCCATGACCACCAAGGAAGACTTTCGCCAAAATTACCCCTACGGCCTCTTCGCCGTGCCCTTGAAGGAAGTTGTCCGCCTCCATGCCTCTTCCGGCACCACCGGCCGGCCGGTGGTGGTGGGCTATACCCGCCGTGATATGGCGACCTGGACGGACCTGGTGGCCCGCATGGTCTCCCTGGCCGGGGTGACGTCCGCTGATGTCGCCCAGGTGGTCTTCGGTTACGGCCTCTTCACCGGCGGCTTCGGCCTCCATTACGGCCTGGAGCGGGTGGGAGCCACCGTCGTCCCGGCCTCAGCCGGCAATTCCAAGCGGCATATTATGTTAATGCAAGACTTCGGCACCACCGTTCTGGTGGGCACGCCTTCCTATGTCCTGCACCTGGCCGAGGTGGCGGAAGCGGAGGGCGTCGATCCTGTGGCCCTCCCCGTGCGCCTGGGCCTCTTCGGCGGCGAAGCCTCCAGCCGGGAGATGCTGCGGGAGATTGAGCGGCGCTGGGGGATGCTGGCCACGGATAACTACGGCCTGTCGGAGGTGATGGGTCCCGGTGTCTCCGGCGAGTGTGAGTACCAGGACGGCCAGCACGTGGCTGAGGACCACTTCCTGGTGGAGGTCCTGGACCCGGTTACCGGGGAACCCTGCCCGCCGGGGGTCAAGGGGGAGATAGTTATTACCACCCTGACCAAGGAAGCCCTGCCGGTGTTGCGTTACCGTACCCGGGATATTTCCTCTTTGAACTTTGCGCCCTGCCGCTGTGGCCGTACCACGGCGCGCCTGGCCAAGATCACCGGCCGCACCGACGACATGCTTATTATCCGCGGTGTCAACGTTTTCCCCTCCCAGGTGGAGAGCGTCCTTATGGAAATCGACGGCGTGTCGCCCCACTACCAGCTCATCGTCAGCCGGCGCAATTACCTGGATGAACTAGAGATCAGGGTGGAGGTGACCCCGGACTTTTTTAGCGACCGTTACCGCCACCTGGAGGAGCTGGAGGAAAAGATCAACGACCGCCTGCATACAGTGTTGCAGTTGAAGGCCAGGGTGCGCCTGGTGGAGCCCAACAGCATCGCCCGCAGCGAAGGCAAGGCCCAGCGGGTGGTGGATTTGCGGGATAAGCAGGTATAAAAAATGTTGGCAAATTATAATGTATAAGGTAGAATAGTGTCTGGGGAATAATTACGCCGAAGAAAAAGGCCCTACCTACCGGGGTATATTACCCGAAGGGAAGTGGGGCCGGTGATTACAGTATCCGAGATGCTTCAAATCATCGGAGCTCTACTGTCTCTTCAGACCCTGGTAATAGGCATTACCATGCTGCGGGAGTAGTTAAAAACCCTTGAAGTTGCGCTAACAACTTCAAGGGTTTGAGATGAACCCCGGTTGGTGGGGCCACCAGAGGGCACTTTGGTTATAATTGTTTCCCTCTTAACAATAATTATCCCCCATTTTATAAGATGAGTCAAGAATTATTTTGTATGTCGTTTACTGCATACCTGCCTACCATCAGAGCAGGTTTTATTTTTACTCATTGACGCCTATTTTCATGTGTATTATTATGTTGTTAATAAAAGGCCGTATAAAGGCAAGGTGATAGCCACGCGCACCATCTGGATTAACCTCGGTACATCCTTATCGGTAAAGGTAAACCCGGTTACCAGGCGCCCGGGTATAACGCGGTCGGCCTTTAACCATTATACCCTCCGGCATACCCTCCGGCTGACCCGCGAACAACGAAAGATGATGGTTATGGAACGCAAGCATAGCAAAGGGTACACCAAAAAACCTGTAGAAACAGGTGAATTCGATATCTGGGAAGCGGAACAAGGGTGGGAGAACCTGTGAATCGTGGGGAGAAATAAGGTGGTATTCATTCAAGCCGCCGGATAAAAGGCGGCCTGTTTTAATTTAGCCGATAAAATGGCGGAAGCCGGTATAGCAACCTGATTCGCACTGGGTATTGATTTGTAGAAAAAACTCCGGGGCCTGCTGGTTGCAGGCCTGAATAATGGAGAGGTGGAACTGTGCGCGAGTTATTAATCGGCAACCATGCCCTGGCGCGGGGTGCCTGGGAGGCGGGGTTGCGGGTGGCCGCCGCTTACCCGGGGACGCCGAGCACAGAGATCATTGAAGCCCTGGCCCGTTACCCGGAAGTTTATGCTGAATGGGCACCCAACGAAAAAGTCGCCCTGGAAGTCGCTATCGGCGCCGCCATCGGCGGTGCCCGCTCCCTAGCGGCTATGAAGCACGTGGGGGTAAATGTGGCCGCCGACCCCCTGATGACCCTGGCCTATACCGGCGTCAACGCCGGCCTGGTCCTGGTATCGGCCGACGACCCGGGGCTTTTCAGCTCCCAGAATGAGCAGGACAACCGTTTTTACGCCCGCCTGGCCCAGATCCCCTGCCTGGAGCCGGCCGACAGCCAGGAAGTCAGGGATATGGCTATGCTGGCCTTTGACCTGAGCGAGGAATTCGATACACCGGTGATGCTGCGCTTGACAACGCGCATCGCCCACTCCTACAGTCCGGTTGAACATGGCGAGCGCCGGGAGATACCGCTCAAGGATTATGTCAAGCAACCGGCCAAGTACGTTATGCTGCCGGCCTTCGGGAAAGTCCGCCATGGCGTGGTGGAGGAGCGGCGGCAAAGACTACTGGCCTACGCGGAGACCACCCCTTTGAACCGGTTGGAATGGGCCGACCGCCGCGTGGGTGTAATTACGGCGGGGGTTGCCTACCAATATGTTAAGGAAGCCCTCCCCGGGGTTTCAGTATTGAAGCTGGGCTTGACCTACCCCTTACCGGAAAAGCTGGTGCACGATTTCGTCGACGCCGTAGGCACCTGCTATGTGGTGGAGGAACTGGAGCCTTTTATTGAAGACCAGGTCCGGGCCCTGGGCCTGGCGGTGACCGGCAAGGAACTGGTACCGCGGGTAGACGAATTGAGCAGCAGTATTGTCGCCCGGACGGTGGGTACCCGGGTGGCGGCCCTGGCGCCGGAACTGGTTAACCGGGAGCTGGCGGCTACCGCGGGGACGGAGGAAGCAGCCGCGCAAGGGCCGGTCACCGGTGGGGTGACTGCGGCCTTAGAGGCTGCGGCGGCCACGGCGGTCGAGGAAGAAACGGCTGCCGCGGTTTCAGGCATTATGTTATCTACCCGGGCAGCGTTACAGGATAGTAATATCGCACCAGGAGCTCCTGTCGCTCCGGATTGTCGGCTGGTGCCGACGGGTACAGCGGCTACGGCTGAGGCTAACCCGACGGCTGGATCTACCGCTGCTACCGCTGTACCGGCCGACCTCCCCGGCCGGCCGCCCCTGATGTGCCCTGGTTGCCCCCACCGCGGCGTCTTCTATATATTAAAACAACTGGGGCTGGTGGTAGCCGGCGATATCGGCTGCTATACCCTGGGGGCGACGCCGCCCTTACAGGCCATGGATACCTGCATCTGCATGGGTGCCAGCCTGGGGGTGGCCATGGGCCTGGAGAAGGCGCGGGGGCAGGAATTTGCCCGGCGGGTGGTGGCGGTCATCGGTGACTCCACCTTCCTTCATTCGGGTATGACCGGCCTCCTGGATATGGTCTACAACGGCGGCACCGGCACCCTGATCATCCTGGATAACAGCACCACGGCCATGACCGGCCACCAGGACCACCCAGGTACCGGCTATACTGCCTCCCGTCAGCCAGCCCCGAAGGCCGACCTGGAACAAATCGCCCGCGGTCTGGGGGTGCGTCGGGTGCAGGTAGTGGACAGCTATGACTTAGAGGCGGTGGAGCGGGTTATCCGGGAGGAAACTGCCGCCCTGGAGCCCTCGGTGATTATCGCCCGCCGGCCCTGCGCGCTTTTGAAGAAGGAAAAAGAAGCTGTCTATACCGTCGACCCGGATAACTGCCTGGCCTGCCGCTACTGCCTGGACCTGGGCTGTCCGGCCCTCTCCTTTAACGGCGAGCAGGCGGTTATTGACCCGGTCCAGTGTAACGGCTGCGGTCTTTGCGCCCGGGTGTGCCCCAACGAGGCTATCAGCAAGGCGGGTGAAGAAGATGCCTGAAGAGGTCGTTAAAATTATGCACGAAAACAATGTCTTAAATACGGCCGGGGTGAAGAAGACGCCGGCAAAAGTAATTAACGTCCTGCTGGTCGGCGTTGGCGGCCAGGGAACCATCCTTGCCGGCCGCGTCCTTTCCCGGGCGGCCCTTTCCCTGGGGGGCGAGGTCAAGGTTTCCGATATCCACGGCATGGCCCAGCGGGGCGGCAGCGTGGTGACCCAGGTGCGCTTCGGTCCCCGGGTCTTCGCGCCGGTCATGGCCCCCGGCACGGCCGATTTCCTGGTGGCCTTTGAAAAGCTGGAGGCGCGCCGCTGGCTGCCTTACCTGCGGGCCAACGGCTGGCTGATCGTCAACGATCAGGAGCTGCCGCCCCTCCCCGTCCTCACCGGGGCGGCCACTTACCCGGCTGATCTGGTGGGGGAGATGGGCCGGCTGGTGCAGAACACCCTGGTCCTGGATGCCCTAGACCTGGCCCGCCGGGCCGGCAACGTCAAAGCCGTCAATATGGTCCTCATGGGCGCCCTGGCCCGGCGGCTGCCCATCAGCCAGGCGGCCTGGGATGAGGCTATGGCCAATTCCGTACCGGTGAAGTTCCGGGATGTCAATAAAAAAGCCTTCCAGCTCGGATGGGAGGAAGGGTCTGGGAAGTGACTATCTTGCAAGCATAATTACGTCACGGCGGTTGAAGTGGATATTTGAGCCTTGCTTGCCTTGCTTTGCTTACAACCACCCGTGTCAACCCACATAAAAACCTAACCGAAGGCGGGTAGCTCACTCAAATAAAAAACTAACCTAAAAGAGTTAATAACTGGAAATAGTTCTTCATCATCATCTCCTTTCCACTGTCGTCGAGCCTGTGGATATGTGGGCAATCCGTAGCGAAGCGAAGGATTATCCAAGCGGCTGTGGACCCTGTGGGCAACCCCTTGCGAAAAGTAATTATCTCAAAGGGCTTCAGCACGAATGGTAAAGGGCACTGCTTTTACTAATTTTAACCGGGTTGTCCACAAGTCCACAGTCGCGGCATATCCACAGGCTATTGGGCAACGGTTTCTATTTCTGCAGCTTCATTAGCAGGCCCCATAGCAATGAGATCTTCCAGTTCTTTGTGAAGCGCCAGGGGGCTAGTATTTTGAAGTTGTCGTTCGAGCTGAGCCAAGGTCTGAACCTCAAGAACACCAGCCTCCTTTAAACGTTCCAAGGGTGTCCTGGCGACGTCATAACTTTTATGGACATGGGCACCACGACGCTCCTTAGCTATCACCTTGCGCATAGGTAAAAAAAGGTTGGCGTAGATATCCAGGCAAGCATAGACACTGTTGAGCCAGGTAATGGCCTCCGGTGTATCATAGCGCTCATACCCCACAATTTCCCGGACAAACTGACGGTTTTTCTGCTCAACGTGGGGATTATCATTTTTGCGGTAAGGGCGACTGCGGGTAAAGGTGAGATTATTCGTCTTACAAAAACGAAGCAGCTGGTCATTAAGAAATTCGCTGCCATTATCCGAATGCAAGCCCCAGGGGCGAAAAGGCCATTCCGAGAGGATTAGCATCAGCTCGCGAAGAACACCCGTCTGGCCACGACCCAGCAGGGCCCGGCGGCGGCTGTAACCGGAAACAGCATCGACAACAGATAAGGTATAACCGAAGTGGCCGATGGCTGCACCGCCATTGTGCTCCACCAGGTCAATCTCCAGAGCCCCAGGCCGGTCTTCCTGCCAATCGTAATGAGCGATGGGGATCTCCGAACGAAGCCGGGAGAGGCGCTTTTGATTAGACAAAGTAAACTTGGGCTTAGGCGAACGCCACTTAGCCAAGCGCCTGGCCAAAGTAGAACGACTGATTTCTGCCAGCTGTTCTCGCACCGTAGCTGCAAGGGTAAGTTCACCGTGACTGGCCAGGTGCTCTGCTGTAGAGAGGAGAACTGGGTGTAAACGTTCGGCGCAAGGATAATCCAGAGCCTCCCAGACCCGCTGGATGGCCGGCATAGCCTCCAAGTATAGTAAGGACTTGCTGCGCTTAGCAGGTGGCTTGGCCACCGGTAGAAGAGGTTCATTTAGCACCTGAATAGCATATTTGCGGTTATAGTCCAGTGTGCCGGTAACCTCATCGATAAGCTGAGATTTTTCAGCTCGGGAATTAGCCTGACAATAGCGCTCGTGCATAGTGTTTAAATACTCACGGCGGCTTTTAAGGGACATACTCAATGATCATCCCCCTCGGTTATATTTCGCCGTGAGTGAGCCGATCCTCCTTCGGTTATATTTTAACTGAGTGATCGCGCCACCTTTACAGTCTAATTTTTTCGTGGGATAATTTTTCCTGAATAATTTAGGGCGGGCGATAGTAAAGTGCGATCACCGCATATTGGCCTTTCGGATAAGGTTCGCCATAGAAAGGAATATTTCGACCTGTGAACTTACGTGTACCATAATTTCCCAGCAGGCCACAATAAAAAACAACCCACTTAGATCGCATCAT